>NZ_LZGP01000010.1:0-1332 GCF_001690445.1 Gilliamella sp. wkB195 | reverse complement strand
TAAACAAACAATCTGTGTGAACACTTACGAGCTCTTCGTAAGGAGGTGATCCAACCGCAGGTTCCCCTACGGTTACCTTGTTACGACTTCACCCCAGTCATGAATCACACCGTGGTAAACGCCCTCCCGAAGGTTAAGCTATCTACTTCTGGTGCAACCCACTCCCATGGTGTGACGGGCGGTGTGTACAAGGCCCGGGAACGTATTCACCGTGACATTCTGATTCACGATTACTAGCGATTCCGACTTCATGGAGTCGAGTTGCAGACTCCAATCCGGACTTAGACGTACTTTCTGAGGTCCGCTTGCTCTCGCGAGGTCGCCTCCCTTTGTATACGCCATTGTAGCACGTGTGTAGCCCTGGTCGTAAGGGCCATGATGACTTGACGTCGTCCCCACCTTCCTCCGCTTTATCAACGGCAGTCTCCTTTGAGTTCCCGACCGAATCGCTGGCAACAAAGGATAAGGGTTGCGCTCGTTGCGGGACTTAACCCAACATTTCACAACACGAGCTGACGACAGCCATGCAGCACCTGTCTCACAGTTCCCGAAGGCACTCTCGCATCTCTGCAAGATTCTGTGGATGTCAAGACCAGGTAAGGTTCTTCGCGTTGCATCGAATTAAACCACATGCTCCACCGCTTGTGCGGGCCCCCGTCAATTCATTTGAGTTTTAACCTTGCGGCCGTACTCCCCAGGCGGTCGATTTATCGCGTTAGCTTCGGAGCCCATCACTCAGGGCAACAAACTCCAAATCGACATCGTTTACAGCGTGGACTACCAGGGTATCTAATCCTGTTTGCTCCCCACGCTTTCGCATCTCAGCGTCAGTATCTGTCCAGAAGGCCGCCTTCGCCACCGGTATTCCTCCACATCTCTACGCATTTCACCGCTACACGTGGAATTCTACCTTCCTCTACAATACTCTAGTTAACCAGTTTTAAGTGCAATTCCTAGGTTGAGCCCAGGGCTTTCACACCTAACTTAATTATCCGCCTACATGCCCTTTACGCCCAGTCATTCCGATTAACGCTCGCACCCTCCGTATTACCGCGGCTGCTGGCACGGAGTTAGCCGGTGCTTCTTCTGTAATTAACGTCAATTGATGCACCTATTAGATACACCACCTTCCTCATTACCGAAAGTACTTTACAACCCGAAGGCCTTCTTCATACACGCGGCATGGCTGCATCAGGGTTTCCCCCATTGTGCAATATTCCCCACTGCTGCCTCCCGTAGGAGTCTGGACCGTGTCTCAGTTCCAGTGTGGCTGGTCATCCTCTCAGACCAGCTAGAGATCGTCGCCTTGGTAAGCCTTTACCTCACCAACTA
>NZ_LZGP01000009.1:0-23818 GCF_001690445.1 Gilliamella sp. wkB195 | reverse complement strand
AAACAGTTATTTTTAGTTGAAAATTATCATTTATCATTAAAGAGTTCCGACTGCATCAGCCACGAACTTGATGATATGATTCAATAATAAAATAATTATTACTTTAAAATAAATAACATAAACAACCGAGTAATAGATAGAGATTTATTACTGGGTAATAAAGGAACAAAATAGATACTTATACAAGTAACAATTCATTTTATTTTAAATGTATCGATATTAATAAAAATCTCTATAGACAGATAAAACATTCGATTTCTTAATGAATTAATTAGGTATAGAGGAGTGTTTAAACGCGATATTGGAGCGGGAAACGAGGTTCGAACTCGCGACCTCAACCTTGGCAAGGTTGCGCTCTACCAACTGAGCTATTCCCGCATAAGAGAAGTGTTTTAAATGGTGCCCGGGGCGAGACTTGAACTCGCACGGCCAAAAAGGCCGAGGGATTTTAAATCCCTTGTGTCTACCGATTTCACCACCCGGGCTCAAAACTTATTACGTAAGGTAATCCGCTTTGAATGCAGTGCATTTTACCTATCTTGAGATTTCAGTCAACAGAAATTTTGGATTAATTGTTTAATTGCTCAATGTTTAGCTTATTGTTGGTTTAATATTGGTTTTTTGGGGATTGATAAGTGTAATTTTGTGAACTTATAGGAGATGACAAAATTACACTAAAATTAACGGTTATCGACTTTTTGATAAATTATTCTTCATCTAATAAGTCACTTTGCGCTATCCATAAATATTGGAACATGGATAATAACGTTAAAATTGTAGCTAAAAAAAGTGCAGCTAACCCCGCATATATAACAAGATCGCAAGGGCGCCAAAGCAACCAAGTTAATGCTGTCATTTGAGCAATTGTTTTAATTTTGCCAATTGAAGATACTGCAACATTACCTCGTTTGCCAATTTCAGCCATCCATTCTCGTAATGCAGAGATAATAAGTTCACGAGAGACGATAATTATTGCAGGAATAGAAATCCACCACGCCTGATAATATTGCGTTATAAGAACCAATGCGATTGTTACCATTATTTTGTCGGCAACAGGATCTAAAAAAGCACCAAATTTAGTCGTTTGACCTAATCGGCGGGCAAGGTAACCGTCAAAAACATCTGTAACTGCGGCTATTAGGAAAATTAATGCCGAAAAAAAGCCTGACCATTCATGAGGGATTAAATAAAATGCCAACACAAAAAATGGAATCAGTATTACTCGAAATAATGTTAAGAATGTAGGTAAGTTAATTTTCATGTGACATTAGCTCATATTGTTTTATTAATCAAATGGTTAGCGACAATTAAAAAAACAGGGTTTTCTCATTGATTATGTTGCCTGAAAAATGTTAATTTTTCAATGTGTTATTGCTGTAAATTTAGATAAATTTTTTCAGCTAATGATTTTGAAATACCTTGAACTTGTGCAATTTCATCTATACTGGCATTTTTCAACTCTCTAAGCCCACCAAAATGCTTAAGTAAAGCTTGCCGTCTTTTTCCACCAACGCCTTCAATATGCTCTAAAGCGCTGTCAGTTAACTGTTTAACACCTTTTTTACGTTGACCCACAATTGCATGATCGTGCGATGCATTTCGAATTTGTTGAATAAGTAATAAAGCGGGTGAGTTATAATCCAGATAATATCCCTTACCATGAGCTTCAAAGAAGAGCGTTTCTAATCCTTCTCTACGTTCAGCACCTTTGGCAACACCAATTAAAATAGGGTGGTTTTTATCCCAGTTTACGTCTAAATTATCAAAAACCCTTAACGCTTGGTTAAGTTGACCTTTTCCTCCATCTATAAAGATGATGTCTGGGATCTTATCTTCAGGAAGATCTTTCTTACTATAACGACGGGTTAAGACTTGTTCCATTGCTGCATAATCGTCTCCAGGCGTGATACCATTTATATTGTAGCGACGAAACTCTGATTTAACTGGTCCTTTATCATCAAAAACGACACAAGATGCAATTGTGTTTTTACCCATAAAATGGCTTATATCAAAACATTCCATCCGATTGATTTTATCAATGCCCAAAAACGCTTTTAGTGCATCATATCGTTGTTTAATGGTTGAGTTTTCCAGTAGCTTATTTTTAACTTCGGTTTGAGCATTAACCGTTGCAATATTTAACAATTTAAGGTTATCACCTTTTGGTTCATCAACTATTTTTACTTGATGTTCAGCGACAATAGATAAAGTATCTTCCATTGCTTGCTTATCAGATAATGAAAAATTGAGAAGAATTTTCTTCGGAATATTTCTATTTTGATTTCCTTGTAAATAAAATTGTCCTAAAAATGTCTCGATCACTTCTTCTAGTTCAGTATTAGATGGCACTTTTGGAAAATAAGAACGATGTCCAAATGTTTGACCATTTCGAATAAAGAGTACATAGATACAAGCTAAGCCGAGTTCGTAATGGAAACCAATCACATCTAAATTATCATTATTGTTATAGATAGCTTGTTTTTCATTTATGTGTTTGATTGCTTGTAGCTGATCTCGTAATGCGGCTGCTTTTTCAAAATTAAGTTCACTACTGGCTTTTTGCATATCCGCAGTAATTTTTTGCAATATTTGATCTGATTGCCCGGAGAGAAATAACCTTACATAATTCACTTGTTCATTATAATCTTCGTCGCTAACTAAACCTGGTACACAAGGTCCTAAACAGCGTTTGATTTGGTACTGTAAACAAGGACGAGTTCGATTACGATAAGTGCTATTTAAACATTGTCTTATTGGAAATGTTTTTTGTAATAAGGCAAGAATTTGTTTTACCGCATATCCACTCGGATAAGGGCCAAAAAACTCATCTTTTTTTCGATTAATTGCACCACGATACAAAGACAATTGAGGATGTCTTTCTTTACTTAATTTGATAAACGGGTAGCTTTTATCATCTTTAAGCAAAACATTGTATTTGGGTTGATATTTTTTGATATAAGTTTGTTCGAGTAATAATGCTTCAGTCTCTGTATTGGTGATGGTAAATTCAACTCGATGAATATGACTTACCAATCGATCGGTTTTGATCGTTTTTTTACTGCTATTGAAATAGCTTTTTAAGCGATTATTGAGATCTTTCGCTTTTCCCACATAAATAATGGTATCTTTATCATTAAACATTTGATAGATACCTGGTTTATGTGGGACTGTTTTTAGAAAAGATGCTGTATCAAATTGGCTCATATTAGTTTTCAAAAGTGAGGGCTTTTTTCTCTATTATCCTCATAATGGTGCTTAAAATACCATTTATCAAGAGGTAAATGAGCCCTGCAACCATAAAAATTGAGAAGTCATAGTATTCACCATTTAATGCATTACTATATCCCATTAAATCCATAACAGGAATCATTGAAGCTAAGGCTGTACCTTTTACCACAAAAACGACTTCGTTAGAATAAGTAGAAAGAGCACGTTTTAATGCATATGGCATGACAATTTTAAGAGTTTGTCTTTTGTTCATACCTAAAGCGCTACATGCTTGCCACTGTCCTTGTGGAACAGATTTTAATGCACCATAAAATATTTGTGTAGTATAAGCGGCACTATTAAGCGTTAAAGCTAAATAAGCACAAAACCAAGGTGAAGAAATAAAATCATAAAAAGCAGGAAATTTACTTAAATATTCACCAAATTGTGATGGTCCATAATAGATTAAAAACAGCTGTACTAATAATGGTGAACCAGTAAAAATAATGATATAAGCGCGAATTGTTTTCGTTAATAGCTTAGAATTTAACGATAAAAGACATGAAAAAACAATAGCCAAAATACCAGCCGTTAATATACCGAATATACTTAGACTTAATGTATCAGGTAGACCTTGAAGAATGATTTTTAGATAAAAAATAAAATTATCAGACATAAAATAACCTTACTGACTATTGGCTGATGGTTCAAAATGGGTTGCACGTTTTTCAATACGTGAAATAATTTTTTGACTTAAAATTGATATCACTAAATAAATAATCATCGCAACAAAGTACCATAAAAAAGGCTGATTGGTTCGGGCAACTATTGTTTTGGTTTGCATCATTAAATCATCTATCGCGATTGCTGAAACAAGGGCAGTATCTTTTAATAAGATTAACCATTGGTTACTCAAACCGGGTAATGCGTGTCGCCACATTTGTGGCATGATAATACGAAAGAAAGTTCGAGATTTGCTTAATCCTAAAACTTGAGCTGCCTGTTTTTGTCCGCTTGAAATCGCTTTAAATGCACCGCGTAACGTTTGTGAGGCATAAACAGCGTAGAGTAATGATAAAGCAAAAACACCGCATAAAAATGGGTCTGGTTGGGTATTATGAATACTCATTTTTACGGTAAACGATGTAAAGCCGAGAGGAACGGTAAAGCCATCATCTAATGCCATCAATAGCAGTGGTAAACCAGTATAAATCGCAACCACAATTAATAATTCGGGTAAAGCTCGAATGGTTAAATTGAATAGCGACATTAGCCATGCAACGGGTTTGAATGGTACTGATTCTAAAATAGTAAAAATGAACGCAAAAAACATTCCAATGACTAACGATACAAATGCTAATGATAACGTAATCGCGGTAGCTTTCGTAAGCGGCAAAATATACCCATCCATAGAAGAGAGTAACAAGTCTATACCGTGTGCAAAAAATTCTGACATAAAAGAACCGTAGTTAAATTTAAAAAATAAACTCGCCGCAGAATATGCGGCGAGATAAATAAGAACTGATTTTGTTATTAATAATTATTTACTAAACCATTTTTTATAAATAGCATCTAATTCGCCATTTGCTTTTAGTTTATCGATTGCTTGATTAAATTGTTCAAGTAATTGATCATTGCCTTGACGTAAAGCAATACCTAAACCTTCACCAAAAAATTCATGATCGGTAATTTTATCGCCTAAAGCAACGATATCAGCATCTTTACCTAACCATTCACCAGCAACAAAAGAGCTTGAAACAATAGCATCAATACGTTTAGCTTTTAAATCTAAGAAAGCAAATTGGTAGCTATCATAGCTTACTGCTTTAACATCAGGATATTTTTCATTTAAATATTTTAAATAAGTTGTACCTTTTTGAATACCAACTTTCTTACCTTTTAGCTGATCAAGACTTGTTAAGGAATCTTTTAAAGTAACAAATTGGATTGAGCTATCATCATAATAGATTTTTGTAAAAGCAACTTGCTTTTGACGTTCAGGTGTAACATCAATACCCGCAATAGCCGCATCGATTCGACGAGTTTTTAAACTAGGAATTAATCCATCAAATGATTGATTTACAATGTTACAAGTTACTTTCATTTCATCACAAAGTTTATTCATGACGTCAATATCAAAACCGATGATTTCGTTTTTATCATTAGTAAATTCGAAAGGTGCATAAGTCGCTTCGGTACCAATGGTTAACGTTTCAGTTGCTTGAGCTGCAAATGCAGAGCCTGCAAGTATAATAGCTAGTAATGTTTTTTTCATATATCCACCCAATCAGATTTTTATTAATATTAATGCGATAGATAAGCTTTGAACTCTTCAGTTTTTGGATGTGCAAAACACTCAATTTGACCTTGTTCAACAATCTTACCCTGTTCCATGTAAATCACTTGTGAAGCAACTTTACGAGCAAAATCGACTTCATGCGTAACAATAATCTGTGTAATTCCTGTTTGTGACAGTTCATTAATGATTTCTGCAATTTGAGATGTGATTGCAGGATCTAAAGCTGCTGTTGGCTCATCAAATAGCAAAATTTTAGGTTCCATCATTAAGGCTCTCGCAATAGCCACTCGTTGCTGTTGACCACCTGAAAGGTGAAGAGGGTAACGATGGGCCATTTCATCAATTTGTAAGCGAGCCAAAATTGACATGGCTTTTTCACTTGCTTCTTTTTTCGATAGTTTCAAAACTTGGCAAGGGGCTTCAATTAAGTTCTCTAAAACAGTTAAATGTGGCCATAAGTTGTAATTTTGAAAAACCATGCCAACATTTTTGCGTAAAGTTCGAATAGTTGATTCACTTATTTTTTTTGAAAAATCAAAATGTGAATCCGCAATTGTCATTTCACCAGACGTTGGTATTTCAAGTAAGTTAAACACTTTTAGTAAAGAACTTTTACCTGCACCGCTCTGACCAAGTAAAACAATTGTTTCACCTAAAGGGTAACATAAAGAGACATCATTTAATGCCTGATGTTTACCATAAAAACAGTTAATATGGTTTAATTCGATATTCATTAGTATTAGATAAACTATTTAAATTTTAATTGACTAAATATTACTTTTTTTTGCATAAAAATGCAATCTAAATTATTAGACAACGATATTTTAGCCTGATTTTTAAGCTAAAAACCCGGCTCCTCAACTTTTTTTTATAATCGTTTTTATATCGATTTATCTTTATCTGTAATTAGGGTTTTACAAAAGTATAAAAATGAAATAATAATTTGAGGTATTTGCTCATAAATCTAATTTCAAAGACCCCGTTCCTCAACTTTTTTGGAAGTTTTTTTATTAATTTTGATTATTAATAATTGGGATAGTAGGACCAAGAAATTTAGGTTCTTTGTTCAGGATGTAAAGATCAATAAAAGCACTTACTCGTGCAAACATCTCTCTAATTCGAACTAACTTCATGCTTTTGGGCGCAGGGACAGCAAAACATTGAGCTTGAATACCTTGCGCTAACGCAATAAACATTGCTCGTTCACAATGGAATTCTTGAGTAATAATAGTAAATTCATCTGCGTCAAAGACTTTATTTGCACGAACAATTGAATCGAAGGTTCGAAAACCTGCATAATCTAATACAATGGCTTCTTTCGGTATGCCAGCTTTTATAAGATCTTTCTGCATCATAATTGGCTCGTTATAATTTAATTGCGCATTGTCGCCACTTAGCAATAAATAATCAACTTTACCTTGCCAATACAGATCAATCGCACCATCTATTCGGCTGCGATAAAAACCATTGATTCCGCCATTTTTTACATATTTAGAGGTTCCTAATACAACACCAATTGTTCGGTAGGGAAGTTTGTTTTCATCGTGATAAATGTAAGGTGCTGTCTTATAGCTTATCCAAAAGTCGAGTCCAATTACTAAGGCAAGTAGTAATGAAAAAAAAGCAATAAAATAAGCAATAAGTTTTTTTAACTTCATACTAAAACCAATCAAAAATAAATACCATTATTGGGAATAAAAATGGTGCTGTTAATGAGGTCATAATACCACATAAAACTAGAGATAGGGAGCTATAAGCCCCTTCGTTATAATTGACTTCAATACAACGAGCTGTACCTACAGCATGAGATACTGCACCAATTGATAATCCTCTTGCTGAAGGTGTTTTTATTTTAGCAACGTTCAATAATTGATGACCAAAAATACCGCCTAGTGTTCCAACAAGTATTACGCATAATGCAGCGATTGATTGAACGCCACCCTCATTATCAGCGATGGTGACCGCGATGGCTGTTGTCACTGATTTAGGTAATACTGATGCAGCAATTTCTTTACTTCCACCTAACCATAATGCAATAAACACACCGGTTACCATAGACGCTATGGAGGCAGTGAAGGTGATAATCATGATTGACTTCCAACGGGCTTTTATTTGTGGAATTAGTTCATATAAAGGATAAGCCAAAGCAACGACAGAGTAAGGGAGTAGATCGTTAATAATTTTTACGTTTTTAACATATTCAACATACTCGGTATTTGTTATTAATAAAATAGGGATTAATACAATAACCGAAATGACTAATGGGTTAAATAACGGATTTTTAATTTTAAATGAGATTCTTCTAATAATTAAAAAAACCAAAACGGTTAATGGTAGCATCCATATCATGGTTGGTTCTCCCTATTATCGGAGGTTTTAACGACTTTTTTATGCAGATGTTCAGTTAAAAAAGCGGTTAAATATAAGACAATAACTGAACCACCAACACTAGCAAAAATTATCGGTATCCAATTATCTAAGAGTAATGAATAATTATCCATTATCCCCATCGCCGCAGGAATAAAGAGCACCGTCATGTATCGCATGAAAAGATTACAGCTATTTTTTATCCAACACGTTGGTATTAATTGAAAAGTTAATAAAATGAACAAAATCAATAAACCAATAATACTTCCAGGGATCATGATTGGTAAGATTGCAGATACGACATTTCCTGCCCATAAGCAAATGGTCAGGATAATCAAGCCTCGACTGTAGCTAAATAGTGTGTAGTATAAAGAATAAAGTCGATGCTTAATGGTTGCATGTTTGGCTAAAAAGTGTTTCATAAATTAAATGCTAATTGTTTAAAACTTAAATTATGATTACCAATTCTATAGTAAGAGATGGCATTGTACTTTGAACAGGCGTATATGATACGCCCGTAACATTTAATTATCCAACTAAATAATGACAATATTGATATAGTTGTTTTAGTAATGCCAGCTTTTCAGGTTTTTGTATATAAATCTCAGCAAGTTGTTCAAGGGATTGCATATAATCTTGAACTTTAGTTGCATCTAGTTTATCACGACAATGATCTTGCCAGATTCGTAACTCTTGTTCAGTTAACGTTTCTGGATAGTTTCTAGCTTTATAACGAAACAGTAATTTTGCTAATCTTGGATCATCAAAAGTTAACGATAAACTATCTAATAATTGGGGGGGAGTAGTTCGAATCGTTTCACAATTTAATAAATCATTTCCATTTAAAAAGCCTGCATATATTTGCGCATCGATATCACTATTGTTATTTGAGTATTCATTATCCATGCCAAATAGTTCACGCATTTTACTTTGTAATAAACTTTGATTTTCCAGTAGTTTTTGTTGATTTTCTAAGCATTTTTGTTTATCAAGATCGAAACGCTTTGCATTATCGGGTAATAGTGTGCTCAATGGCGCAATGATTGGGCATTTGTTAATATGAATTAGTTTTAATGGGATACGTTGTTCATCAACATCAAGATCTTCAGTTTTAGTGTAGAGTTTCTCTCGAATAGTTTCGACTGGTAAATTAATCAGTGAATCGATATCTCCAGTAAGATCACAAACAATCACTGCATTTTTTTGATTTGCGTGCCATGCAATAGGGCTAACTAATGACATGTTACCTCGATAACTACCTAACATGCCTGAAACGTGAATTATTGGCGTCATGTTGGCAATATCGATAAGCTCGACAACTTTATTTTTATTACGTAGTGTGAAGAAGTAATTGAATAACTTTGGTTGCACTTGCTTAATTAATTTTGCCATCGCAATGGTGGCGTAGACATCAGACATAGCATCATGCGCATGTTCATGTTTAATATTATTAGCTTTAGTGAGATCTTCTAATCGAAAACTAGGGAAACCAGATTCATTTATTGGCCAATTAATACCTTCCGGTCTTAATGCATAACAAGCTCGGACGACATCTAGTAGGTCCCATCTTGAATTACCGTTTCGCCAACTATAAGCATAAGGGTCATAAAAGTTACGGTATAAGATGTTGCGAGTCACTTCATCATCAAAACGAATATTATTATAGCCTAAGATACACGTGTTAGGTTGGCTAAATGCTTCATGTATTTGTTTGGTGAATTCGGCTTCACATATACCTTGTTGATTTGCTTTTTGTGGTGTTATTCCAGTTATTAGCACAGCTTCAGGATTGGGAAGATAATCTTGGGCTATTTGACAATAGATGACTAAAGGTTCTTCAATAATATTAAAATCACTGTCAGTTCGAACACCAGCAAACTGAGCAGGGCGATCTAAAGCTGGATTTATGCCAAAAGTTTCATAATCGTGAAAATAAAAGGTTATCTGCTGTGAATTATTTTTCATTATTTTATAATTTTTTGTATTTTAATTTATTAAATCAAGCTGTTTTGTTTATCGGTTTTAGGATGATATTTAAGTCTGATATTGAAAAATATTAACTAAATATCGATAGTTATATATTTTATATTATATCAGATTTAATGAGAGTAATGTGGGATAAAATAAAATTATTGGAAGATAAGCTCAAATAAAAAAGTGAATATAATAATATATTCACTTTTCTAATCCTCCTAAATTAGTAATAATTATCGAGTTCTTTTAGAAATATTTTTAACTCTTCTATCCATAATTCAGCATTCATGGTTGTACCATGGCCTCGGGTCTTAACACTTGCTGGAATTAGATAATATTTAGCAGCAACAACATCCTTGAGGGCTTTTTCCATTAAACCTGTGTTTGGTGGATTTCTTTCATCATCTTCTGAATTGATAACTAACATAAATGCTTTAATTTTTGTTAGCTCTTTTGTTGGATCAAAGTTTCTGGCTGCATCCCATTGATATAAAAAATCATTCGCGTCCATTGTTGTTCGTTCTTTTAACTTATTTGCTAATATTTCTTCTGTTTTCTGGGTGCTATAAGCGTTATTTTGCCAGGCAATATCACCTCCGTTAGTCGCGATATCGTAGTAATTATAAACAGTTTGGAATTTTTCAGGTTGTTTGCTATAAAAGCCATTATTCAAATCAGGATCGTCTTTAATTGAATTAATGATCATCTTTCTCATTATCCAATTTCGACTAGACATTGGCGCAGGGGTTGCTGCCATTGCAATTGCTGCTTTCATGTAATTAGGATACATAGTTACCCATTGCCATGTATTCATTCCACCCATCGAGTTACCAATAATAAGTTCAAGATGATCTATATTTAAACCTTTTTTCAAAAGTAGATATTGAGCATTAACCATGTCGGTATAATCATAATGAGGAAAGTTTCCTTTCAAACCGTCAGAGGGTTTCGAAGATTGACCTGTACCAATAGCATCAGGCAATATTATGAAATATTTTTCAGCATCCAACGGCATTCCTTTATCAAATAAGGCATGACCAAAACTGTCATTAAGCATTGAATCTCCATTGCCAGTTGTGCCATGTAAAACTAATACTGGCTTTCCTTTAGGGTCGCCGATAGTGACATAATGAATTTTCAAATTTTGAATTGTGTTACCATCATTAAATTTAAATTTTTCAATAATATAATCACCTTCTTTTCGGTTATAGAACTCGGAACAATATCCTTGCGATGCGAAAATAAGAAAAATAAAAAATAGTAGCGTTTTTTTTATATTATTCATATGTGGCTCTCTCCTTCATAATTACGTTATGAATCATATGTGTAAGAGATAGGGTAGGAAGGTAATATTTACGGTGAATGAATTTTTTCCAACGTTAGTTTCTATAATAATTTATTAAATGATAGTCATCCAATAAAAATACGTTTATTTACATTAAATAATTAAATTTGAAAATGAATTTTAAGTATAAACGGAAAGTTCTTTAAGTTAGTAAAAAGGGAATTATCAATTCCCTTTCTTGAAGTTATTTAATAGAATTTTTAGTCTTTGGGTGCGCTTTCGATGATATCAGCTAGCTTTTCGAGAGTTAATCTTAAGAACCTTGGCATAGCTTCGATTTCAATCGAGTCCATTAAGTTTTTTACATAGAGACCTAATTCAGTATCGCCTTCAACAATGAGTCGGCGTTGAAAGAATAATGTATCAGGATCTTGCCGTCTAGTTGCTATCATTATTAAGTCATTGGCATTGCCGATGAAGCTTACATCAGGTATTTCCTCGCGGCTAACCACAAGTTTGTTATCAATTAAGCTGACAAACCAGACTAATTGAAGATCGACAACTTGGATTTTGAGCCAACGATTTTCTAAAAAATCTAGCTCGCCATCTTCAAGTGAATGTTTGAATTGCAATTGTAATAATTGTTCAATAGCTCTTTTTTTTACGCTAAAGGGTATACATTGTAATGTCATACCCAACATTTGTGGCGCTTTATCGACAAATTGTGAATGAATTCTTCCTAGAAATTGGTGTTTATTGCCAATCATTTACGCATCTCCAGAGATCATCTTCTCATAAATATCTAAATCGGTATTTAGATGCTCGAAAACTTCTTCACTAACTTCATCACGAACTTTCATTTGAAGTAATGCGGTGCGCTCCGCCCCAATTGCAACTAAACGCATACGTCTTTCTAGATTTTCAGCTTCAAGAGCTTTTTGTTCTAAATCTTTTAAGCCAGTTCGACGTCTTAATGAACCTATAACACGTGAACCAACTTCGTGGATAATTTCTTGATCTAGGCCTTCTTCAGACGTTTCTTGTAAAAGGCTAGTTTGCATTTTTTCAAGACTAACGATAGCTTCTTCAGCCATTTGTCCTTTTACGGTTAATATTTCGTTGTCTTGTTCGGAGTTATCCAAGATCACGCTACCACGTAATAAAATTGGTAACATGATAATAGCGGATATTAATGATACTAATATAATACCAGCAGCAATAAATACGAGTTGATATCTGCCCGCAATGGTTATTGGAATAGATAATACACCGGCTAGTGTTATCGCTCCGCGGACACCAGCAAAAGTAGATATCCATAAATCACGTGTGGTATATGAATTAAATGCTAATGGACGCTTTGTGCCAAATGGCATTGTTGGCATTTTTTTCATAGCCCAAAGCCAAGCAAATCGAGTGCCCATTAATACTATAAAAACGAACAATACAATTAAGCATAGTTGCCATAATTCAATTGATGCATCGGTTTGGTTTTCAGCAAATGTATTTTTTAAAATACTTGGAAGCTGAATACCTAATAGAACAAAAACAAATCCATTGAATACGAACGTTAACATTGACCATGCACTATCAGATTGTAAGCGAGTTGTTAAAGGGGCATTACGCATCATTCCTGAGTGGTTAACTGTCATACCAGCACTTACTGCAGCTAAAATACCGGAACAGTGACATTCTTCAGCAATGATATAAGCGGCAAATGGTAGTAAGAATAATAGTACGATTTGGATTGCGGGATCATTGTTTGTTAGTTGGTTTATTTTACGCAAAATACGAGCATATAACCAAGTGAATATCACCCCAACAGCTAATCCACCTAAAGCAACCACGAAGAAGGATATACTGATTTGTAATAAGTTGAATTCAAATGCACCAGCTGCAATTGCAAGTGCAAATTTTAAGGAAACAAGACCGGAAGCGTCATTCATTAAGGCTTCACCTTCAATGATTTCCATCTTCTCTTTTTCAATTCGTCCTTTACCGACAATACCACTAAGTGCGACGGCATCGGTAGGTGATAATACTGCTGCTAATGCAAATACGGCTGGCATTGAAATATCTGGTAGCATCCAATGTAGTAAGTAACCCAGAGCAACAATTGATATAACCACTAGAACCAAGGCTAGCCCTACAATTTCTCGTACATTATGGACAAAATCTTTTACAGAAGTTTTACGTCCATCAGCAAATAGTAAAGGAGGAATGAACAGTACAAGAAATAGGTCTGAGTTAAACTCTAAATAAATACCTAATGCGGCAAGAATACTACCTAGTAGTATTTGCATTAGAGGCAATGGGATCTGTATTGGTAACATTTTTATAATGACACCAGAAAGTGATACAATTAATACTATTAGTAATATTGTTGAAAATAGTTCCATAGCTACTCTTTTAGTTATCCCATATATAGTTATCTATTATATAGGATTTTTAAGAATATTTCAGGTTAAAATTGTATAAAATCACTCAAATTTTAAGCAATCTCTATTATTGATCAAAAAAAGTAATAATTTAATTGATGGGCAGGTTAGATGGAAAATTGGCGAAGAGCATTTGTATTACATACCAGAACATACAGTGAAAGCAGTTTGCTAGTCGATTTATTCGTTGAAAATGTTGGGAAAGTAACCATTTTAGCAAAAGGTGCTAGGCGTAAACGCTCTGCATTAAAAGGTGTTTTACAACCTTTTACTCCACTAATTGTTCAATATTCAGGTCATGGAGAAATAAAAACTTTACGTCAAGTTGAGGCTGTTTCCCTTACTTTACCTCTTGTTTCTGTTTATTTATATAGCGCCTTTTATTTAAATGAACTATTACACCGTGTTTTAGTCGCCGAAACCGAAATAACTACGTTGTTTGATGATTATCTAGCAAGTATACAACAATTAGCCCAACAAGTTCCTGCTGAAAACGTGTTACGAGCATTTGAATTGGCCTTACTTGAAAATTTGGGCTATCACGTTGATTTTTTTCATTGCAGTGCAACAGGTGACGATATTGTTGAATCTATGCATTATCAATATATTTCAGAAAAAGGTTTTATTTGTAGTTTGTTACAAAATAGTACCGCTTTCACTGGTGAAGAAGTCTTAGCTTTAGGGAAAAGGCAATTTCACAATATCGATACACTTAAAGCGGCAAAACGTTTTACAAGAATGGCGTTAAAACCTTATGTTGGTGCAAAACCATTTAAAAGTAGAGAATTATTTTTAAAAATATAATTTGTCTTTTAACTTAATTTAAACGGTACTTTATGTAAAATGTATCAGATCTATTCCGTCAACAATGTTGACGGAAAGATGATTAATCATAAATTAATAAACCGGAGGTTTGGCATAATTACCATTATCAGCAGGAAAAGCATTTGGACTTAATTTTTGATAGTTTCTACTATTATCTTCTAACTGAAATATTGCCGTGCCTATTACACCTATATTTGTTGCTGAACCTTCACTATTATGATTAGCATAAGCACTAGAGCTGTCAGAAAAAGTAAAAGCAGCTACTTCATTATTACTTTTACGGAAGCCTTCAATCACAAGTGTGTCATGTGGTCTTAAAATATAGCCATTGTTTGAGAATGAACCAGCTTTACCATTAATAACGTCTAATCCATCAATAGTTGCTACAATTTCATAGGTATTAGAAGAGTAATTACGATAGAATAATCGGTAGCTTTGTCCTATTTTACCTTGTAACTTAACGTTGTTATTTTGCTTAGTTAATGGCCATTTTTTGCCACGATCATCAAGGAAAGCCATACCAATTCTACCATTATTCAACATAACTTCTGAAATTGCTTTTCCATTATATTGATGTGCTGAATAATTGATAGTAATAACATCAATAGGGTAAAAACCGGTACGTTTCATACTTACTTGTTGAACATGCGATTCAATGCCATCTCCCCATTGAGTCCCTAAGCTTTTATTAGCACTTTCTGTAACAGTATTTGATGATGCAACATCACTATTACGATAAGATTGGCATCCAGTTACAATTAAAGTTAATAAAGATAAAATAGCGATAAAATATTTTGTATGCATTAATTTCATATTCCTTTATATATTATGTAGTTAAACATATTTATCTTAATACATTATATTATTATATATAATATTTTTTTGCTGGCTATGTTTCATTTCAGCTATTTATAATTAATTATGACTAATTAAGTGTTATTAAATTATTATAATAAAATCTGTGATAAACCCTCGATATTCTATTTAAAATCCTTAAGATAAGTGGTAGTATACACAACTATTTTTTATGTACGCATGTGCGCTTTCGTGTGGCGCACCACTGTTATAAGGATTTATTATGCCAATTATTACTCTTCCTGACGGAAGTCAACGTCAATTTGATAAGCCTGTTACTGTTTTAGAAGTTGCTCAAAGTATTGGAGCTGGTCTTGCCAAAGCATGTATTGCTGGGCGAGTAAATGGTGAACGTAAAGATGCTTGTGATTTAATTGAGCAAGATTCAACTTTATCTATTATTACATCAAAAGATGAAGATGGGCTTGAAATAATTCGTCACTCTTGCGCTCATTTGTTGGGGCATGCAATTAAACAACTTTGGCCAAATACGCAAATGGCAATTGGTCCAACGATTGATAACGGCTTTTATTACGATGTCGATTTAGATCACTCTCTAACTCAGGAAGATCTTGATG
The DNA here is from genome assembly GCF_001690445.1 of Gilliamella sp. wkB195. Taxonomy (NCBI): domain Bacteria; kingdom Pseudomonadati; phylum Pseudomonadota; class Gammaproteobacteria; order Orbales; family Orbaceae; genus Gilliamella; species Gilliamella sp. wkB195. The sequence continues at coordinate 7,993 of NZ_LZGP01000009.1, read as the reverse complement.
CTCTAGAAAAGCGTATGCATGAATTGGCTAAGAAAGATTATGAAGTTATAAAAGAAGTAGTAAGTTGGGAACGTGCTAGAGAAGTATTCTGGGAGCGTCATGAACCATATAAAATTGCTATTTTAGATGAAAATATTCCAAAAGATTCTACTCCTGCACTTTATCACCATGAAGAATATATTGACATGTGCCGCGGGCCACATGTGCCGAATATGCGTTTTTGCCATCATTTTAAATTACAAAAAATTGCTGGAGCATATTGGCGGGGTAATAGTGATAATAAAATGTTACAACGTATTTATGGCACAGCATGGGCTGATAAAAAACAACTTGATAGTTACTTACAATTTTTAGAAGAAGCAGCTAAGCGAGACCATCGTAAAATTGGTAAACAGCTAGATTTGTATCATATGCAGGAAGAAGCACCTGGTATGGTGTTTTGGCATAACGATGGCTGGATTATTTTCCGTGAACTTGAGGTTTTTGTTCGCACTAAACTAAAAGAATACGATTATCAAGAAGTGAAAGGTCCATTTATGATGGATCGGGTTTTATGGGAAAAAACAGGTCACTGGGGTAACTATAAAGAGTTGATGTTTGTTACTTCATCTGAAAATCGTGAATACTGTATTAAACCGATGAACTGCCCAGGGCACGTTCAAATTTTCAATCAAGGTTTAAAATCTTATCGCGATTTACCACTAAGAATGGCTGAGTTTGGTAGTTGTCACCGAAACGAACCGTCAGGCTCATTACACGGTTTAATGCGTGTTCGTGGTTTTACCCAAGATGATGCACATATCTTTTGTACTGAGAACCAAATCCGCAGTGAAGTTAATAACTGTATCAAAATGGTTTATGACATGTATAGCACATTTGGTTTCAAAGACATTACTGTTAAATTATCAACTCGTCCTGAAAAACGTATTGGTAAAGATGAAACTTGGGACTTAGCCGAGAAAGATTTAGCAGAATGTTTAACTGAAAATGGTATTGAATTTGAGTATTTACCTGGCGAAGGTGCATTTTATGGGCCAAAAATTGAATTTACGCTTCATGATTGCTTAGGCCGTGCATGGCAATGTGGTACAGTCCAACTCGACTTTATGTTACCAGAAAGATTAGATGCAACTTATGTAGGTGAAGATAATGAACGTCATGTTCCAGTTATGATTCACCGAGCGATTTTAGGTTCGATGGAACGTTTTATGGGAATTTTGACTGAGGATTGTGCAGGATTCTTCCCAACTTGGTTAGCACCATTACAAGTTGCCGTTATCAATATTACCGATAATCAAGCTGATTATGCGAAACAATTAACCAGCCAATTACAAAAAGTTGGTATTAGAGCAAAAGCAGACTTGAGAAATGAGAAAATAGGGTTTAAAATTCGTGAGCATACTCTAAAACGTGTTCCTTATATGTTTGTTTGTGGAGACAAAGAAATGGAATCAGGAACAATTTCAGTTAGAACACGCCAAGGTAAAGATCTTGGTAGCTTTGAAGTGAAACATGTTATAGAATTATTGCTTAATGAAATTCATAGTCGTTCATTAGAACAGATGAATTAATGATAAATTACTTTGGAGGAATGAGATATTAAAGTCAGTAAGCGAATTCAGTCAACACGCGCGCACAAAATTAACGATGAGATTACAGCTCGCGAGGTGAGGTTAACCGGCGTCGATGGTGAACAGCTCGGTATTGTTAGCTTAGATGAAGCTTTAAAACAAGCTGAAGAAGCAACGTTGGATTTAGTTGAAATAAGTCCTAATGCAGAGCCACCTGTTTGTCGAATTATGGATTATGGCAAATTCCTCTATGAAAAGAGTAAAGCAACAAAAGAACAGAAGAAGAAGCAAAAGGTTGTTCAGGTTAAGGAAATTAAATTCCGACCTGGTACAGACGAAGGCGACTATCAGGTAAAACTCCGCAGCCTGATACGCTTTCTTGAAGATGGCGATAAAGCCAAAGTTACGTTGCGTTTTCGTGGACGTGAAATGGCTCACCAACAGTTAGGTATTGAAATGCTTGACCGCATTAAAGAAGACTTAGCTGATTTGGCGGTTATTGAATCTTATCCAACTAAGATTGAAGGTCGTCAAATGATTATGGTGTTAGCGCCGAAGAAAAAGTAATGGTTTTTCAAGTTAATTTTTAGTTTCTAAAAATTACACCATTATTTTATTTTTATTAACAATGCGAAGTGGAAATTTATAAAATGCCTAAAATTAAAACTGTAAGAGGCGCAGCAAAGCGCTTTAAAAAAACAGCTTCTGGTGGCTTTAAGCATAAACAAGCTAACAAGAGCCATATCCTAACTAAAAAATCAACTAAGCGTAAACGTCATTTACGTGGTTTGACTACTGTGTCAAAAGGCGATTTAGGTTTAGTAGTGGCGTGTGTTCCATACGCTTAATTATTGATTAATTTTTTAGAGGATATAGTTTATGGCTCGTGTTAAACGTGGTGTTATTGCTCGTGCACGTCACAAGAAAATTTTAAAACAAGCAAAAGGGTATTATGGTGCTCGTTCACGTGTATATCGTGTTGCTTTCCAAGCAGTAATTAAAGCAGGACAATATGCTTATCGTGACCGTCGTCAACGTAAACGTCAATTCCGTCAATTATGGATTGTACGTATCAATGCTGCTGCTCGTCAATGTGGTCTTTCTTATAGTCGTTTCATCAACGGTTTAAAGAAAGCTTCAATTGAAATCGATCGTAAGATCCTTGCAGATATTGCAGTATTTGATAAAAATGCATTCGCTGCATTAGTTGAAAAAGCAAAAGCTGCACTTTAATAGCTTTATAAGAGCCGAGTTATCTCGGCTTTTATGTTTTATAAAAAGATTATTTAAGAGTTAATTATGAATTTAGTTATTTTTCGTTTCTTTTTTAGCTTCAATAATGCTATTCGTTCGTGAGGCAAATAAAAAACGAAAAATAATTATAAAAGCCTCAGAAGAGGCTTTTTTTATGTAATAAACAATAAGCAGGAGAACTGTATGTCTCAATTAGTTGAACTGGTAAGCAATGCCAAATCCGCTATTGAAAATGCTAATGATATTAATGCCATAGAACAAATTCGAGTGGAATATTTTGGTAAAAAAGGCTATTTTACAATGCAGATGGCTTCTTTACGTGATGTTCCCGCTGATGAACGCCCCGCTGTAGGTCAGAAAATTAATGATGCTAAGCAACAAGTTGTTGAGTTATTAAATCAGAAGCGTAACTTTTTAGAGCGTCAGGCTCTTAATGCAAAATTAGCAAATGAAACAATTGACATTACATTACCAGGTAAGTCGCTAGAATTAGGTGGTTTACATCCAGTTACTAAGACAATTAATCGTTTAGTTGAATTTTTTGGAGAACTGGGCTTTGTTGTTGAGACTGGACCAGAAATCGAGGACGATTATCATAACTTTGATGCATTAAATATTCCTGCTCATCATCCTGCACGTGCTGATCACGATACATTTTGGTTTGATGCAAAACGTTTATTACGCACACAAACTTCTACAGTTCAAATAAGAACAATGGAAAATCAAAAACCGCCAATCCGAATCATTGCTCCAGGTAGAACTTATCGTAATGATTATGATCAAACGCATACGCCAATGTTTCACCAAATGGAAGGGTTATTGATAGATAAAAATGTAAGTTTTACCCATTTGAAGGGGTTATTGCATGATTTTCTTCATTGTTTTTTTGAGGATAATATGGAAATTAGATTTAGACCTGCATATTTTCCATTTACAGAACCTTCAGCAGAAGTGGACATCAAGGCTAAGAATGGCAAATGGTTAGAAGTTTTAGGATGCGGTATGGTTCATCCTAATGTATTACGTAATGTTGGAATAGATCCTGAAATATATAATGGTTTTGCCTTTGGTATGGGAATTGAAAGGTTAACTATGTTGCGTTACGGTGTCACTGATTTGCGTTCTTTCTTTGAAAATGATTTACGTTTTTTAAAACAATTTAATTAATTCTGGAGATCAAAACATGAAATTTAGTGAAAGTTGGCTACGTGAATGGATCAATCCAGAAATTAGTAGCGAAATGTTAGCCGATCAATTAACCATGGCTGGACTAGAAGTCGATGATGTTGAAAAAGTTGCTGGTGATTTTTCAGGTGTCGTTGTTGGAAGGGTAGTTGAGTGTAAACAACATCCTAATGCCGATAAGCTCCGTGTAACTAAAGTCGATATTGGCAAGCCTGAATTACTGGATATTGTTTGTGGTGCACCAAATTGTCGTCAGGGTTTAACTGTTGCTTGTGCAACAATTGGGGCTCTTCTACCAGGTGATTTTAAAATTAAAGCCGCCAAATTACGTGGTGAACCTTCAGAAGGTATGCTTTGTTCTTACTCTGAATTAGGAATATCTGAAGATCATAGTGGAATTATTGAATTGCCTGATGATGCACCTTTAGGGCAAGATATCCGAAAATATCTAAATCTTAATGATGTTATGATTGAGATTAGTGTTACGCCTAATCGGGCTGATTGTTTTGGTATCATTGGTGTTGCCCGAGATATCTCTGCAGTTAACAATATTCCAATGAAACAACTTAATATTGAAAGTGTTCCAGCAACTATTGCTGATACTGTGTCAATTGAAATAAATGAACCTAAAGCTGCGCCACGTTATCTTGGTCGAGTAATAAAAAATATTGATGTTAATGCAACAACACCACTTTGGATGAGAGAGAAATTACGCCGTGGTGGTATTCGCTCAATTGATGCCATTGTCGATATTACTAATTATGTGTTATTAGAATTAGGTCATCCGATGCACGCATTTGATTTGGCGCAAATCGATTCAGGAATCATTGTTCGTTATGCTCATCAAGATGAAAAACTTGTTTTATTAAACGGAAATGAAGTAAAACTAAACGATAAAACACTCGTTATTGCCGATCATCAAAAAGTATTAGCAATGGCTGGTATTATGGGGGGAGAAAAATCTGGCGTAACAACTTCCACAAAAGATATCTTCCTTGAATCAGCTTTTTTTGCACCATTAGCAATAACTGGTAAAGCTCGTGAATATGGTTTACACACTGATGCTTCTCACCGTTATGAACGTGGTGTTGATCCTTATTTACAATTATCTGCTATGCAAAGAGCAACTCAATTAATTGTTGATATTTGTGGTGGTGATGTAGGTCCTATCTCTGAAATTACAAACGAAAAAGAACTTCCTTCTCAAGCTACAATTCAGCTGCGTAGAAATAAAGTGGATCAAATTATAGGTTATGCAATTGAAACCCAAAAAATTACAGATATTTTAATTAGATTGGGCTGTGAAGTTTCTTATAATGAAAATGTTTGGACTGTTAAATCACCAAGTTGGCGATTTGATTTGCAAATCGAAGAGGATTTAATTGAGGAAGTTGCTCGAATTTATGGCTATAACAATATTCCTAATGTGAATCTGAAAATAGAATCTGTAATGAAGCCAAAACCTGAAAATATAGTCCCTTTGTCTAGAGTGAAAAATTTATTAGTAGATAAAGGTTATCAAGAGGCGGTGACTTATAGTTTTGTTGATCCTAAAATTCAACAACTTCTTCACCCAGAGCAGCATCATATTACATTACCTAATCCTATTTCGAGTGAAATGTCAGTTATGCGTTTATCATTATGGTCAGGGTTATTAGATGCTGTAATATATAATCAAAATCGCCAACAATCTCGGATGAGATTATTTGAAACTGGCTTACGTTTTATTCCAGATGATTCATGTGAATTTGGTGTTCGCCAGGAATTGATGCTTGCTGGTGTTCTTACTGGCACTCTTTATGAAGAGCATTGGTCATTACCTAAACAAAATATTGATTTTTATGATTTGAAAGGGGACTTAGAGTTACTATTTTCTCTTTTAGGTTGTAATGAAAAAATTGTATACCAGAAATCAGAGCTTGATGCATTACATCCTGGACAAAGTGCTGCTATTTACTTGAATGGCGAGCTTATTGGTAATTTTGGTGTTTTACATCCAGAAATTGAAAAAAAATTATCTTTAAATAGTAAAACGCTTGTTTTTGAAATAAATTTAGATAAAATTAATGATAAAAGAGTACCAGTTGCTCATGAGTTATCTAAATATCCGTCTAATAAGCGAGATATTGCTGTAATTGTATCTAACACAATACCAGCAGCAGATATTATTTCTGAGTGTAAACATGCTGGTGGTGAACAACTTGTAAGAGTTAATTTATTTGATGTATATCAAGGTGAAAACATAGATAAAGATCAGAAAAGCCTTGCTATCAGTTTGATTTTACAAGACAAATCACGTACACTAGAAGAAGAAGATATAACAAACATTGTAAGCAAGTGTGTTATTGCTTTACAAAACCGTTTCAATGCCCTATTAAGAGAATAATAATTATGACATTAACTAAAGCTGATATTGCAGATCGTCTTGCCGATAAATTTGATATTGATCGTCAAGAAGCTAAAGTCCTAGTTGAACTTTTTTTCGAAGAAATTCGAGTTGCTTTAGAAAAAGGTGAACCTGTTAAACTGTCTGGATTTGGTAATTTCGCTGTTCGTGATAAAAATTCACGACCAGGTCGCAATCCAAAAACAGGCGAAAGTGTTGATATCTCAGCTCGTCGAGTTGTCACATTTAGACCAGGTATTAAATTTAGAGAACGAATTGAGAAAAATTTAACTCTATAGTTAAACATTTTTAAATTTCGTTTGATATGTAATAGCCTTTCTGTTGTTATTACAAGACAGGAAGGTTAGTTCTTTTTTCGTTTTAAATATTGTAATAATTTGCTAATTAAAGCATAATAACGCCTCTTCAATGGAGGCTCTATGGGTCCTCTTGCAACATTTTTTTGCTCATCAGGTCAGGTCCGGAAGGAAGCAGCCAAAGTAAAAAATATGTGTGTGGGATGTGGCTGATAGGGTCTCCTCCAAAATTCTCTAAATTAATATTAACTTACCATTGTCTTTAATGGCTATTAAATAGTCACTTAATTTATCCTTTCAAAATTTCATATTAAAGAGGTTGTAGAGATGCAACATTTTTGCGATCATATATCAAATTTTATTTATCTTCTTAAGTAAAATTATTCATATTAGAAAAACAGTAATGAGGAATTATTTATGATGCGAGTTGGATTATTTATCCTAACTAACTTAGCTGTTATGTTTGTATTTGGTATTATTTTAAGTATTTGTGGCGTTGATGCTCACAGTACATTAGGATTACTTATATTTGCGGCTATATTTGGTTTTGGAGGGTCTTTTATTTCACTTCTTTTATCTAAAAGAATGGCTTTAAGTTCTGTTGGTGGAAAAATAATTACTAATCCTCGCAACGCTCAAGAGCAATGGCTTTTAGATGTAGTTAATCGTCAAGCAAATGAATTGAAATTAAAAACACCACAAGTTGCGATTTATCAAGCAGAAGATATAAATGCTTTTGCAACCGGAGCAACTAAAAATAATTCTCTAGTAGCTGTTAGCTCGGGTCTTTTAGCCGCTATGACTCAAGATGAAGCTGAAGCTGTAATTGGACATGAAATGAGTCACGTTGCAAATGGTGATATGGTGACAATGGCACTTTTACAAGGTGTACTTAATACTTTTGTTATTTTCATTTCACGAATTTTTGCTTCAATCGTAACAAAAGCTTTGGAAGATAGAAGTGAAGGATTATCTACTTTCGCTTATTATTTCATCGTAATGATTTTTGAAACTGTATTTGGTATTTTAGCAAGCATCATTGCTATGTGGTTTTCACGTTATCGAGAGTTCCATGCTGATGCTGGCTCAGCGAAATTAGTAGGGTCTACTAAAATGATTGCTGCTTTAGAAAAATTAAAAATGAGTCATCAGCCAAGTGAAGAAGCATCAATTTTGGCATTCTGTATTAATGGTGAGAAGAAAGCTAGATTTTCTCAACTATTTTTATCTCATCCACCTTTAGATAAACGTATTGAAGCATTACGTAATCAATCTAATAT
>NZ_LZGP01000008.1:0-39129 GCF_001690445.1 Gilliamella sp. wkB195 | reverse complement strand
AATCGCAAAAAAAAATTTTCTTTTAACTTTATATGTTTACTATAAATTAATTAATGTGATTTGCTTATATTTTTTAAAAGAATAGGATATATCAATTTAATTAAACAATTAATTTTATGTTCTCCAACCCCAAATAATAACTAGCGTTCCGAGTAGGATAATCATGGAGCCGATTAAATCAAAAGTTGATAGTTTGACATGATCGACTAACTTAAGCCAAATAATGGAAGCTACTACATAAATACCACCATATGTTGCATAAATTCGACCACTAGCTTCAGGGTGTAAAGTAAGTAACCAAGCAAATAACATAAGGCATAATGCCGCCGGTATAAGAAACCAGGCAGAAACCACTTTTTTAGCCCAAATATAAACAAAATAACAGCCAGAAATTTCAGCTAAAGCGGTAAATATAAATAACACGATAATTTTTATCATAATTAAAATAAGCTATCATTAATAAGTTTCAGATTAGTATAAACAATACTAGATTGGTTTGAACATTATTTCTGTTTTGTTTTTTATAGATTTTTAAAGTTTAACATGGGCGTTATTTATTAACCTATGTTAATATCGAATTAGTAAATTAAATGTAAGATTGATTTATGGTAGCAAAGAAAATTTTTAATTAAAATTAATAGTCAAAAAAGGAGATTTTATGTTGAAAAAGACAATATTACTTTCGATATTATTTTCGACAGCTGCGCAAGCTAAATTTATTCATCCAATGGACTTTGATGGTTCAGATGCACAAAAGCAAGAAGTTATCGAATATATTAAGGATAACGTAAAAAAAGATTATTGTGAACAAATTGACATGTGCCAACCTTCCAATTTGAGAATGATGGAGCAAGAGAATTTAGATGCATTTAAAAAAGCAACTAAGGCCACAAATAGAAAAATAATGGATCAAGTAATTAAAGATTATTGTAATAGTGGTATAGATATGTGTAGTTATAGCACCATTCTAATGATGTATGAAGAAAACAATAAAGCTGATAAAGAGGAATTAACTTGGTAGATGTTTCATAATAGTACTCACAATAAAAAATATTACATTAATGGTTATACTTGTAACCAATTGACTTTAAAATAGAATACTGTTATTAAATTTCATTTATTGTTATATATAAAAGTGAATCAGAAATTCATGTATGAAAATCAATTTTTAAAAAAGCGGGGGGATTGATTGGATTATCAAGGTTTATGGTTTTAACACAAAATTAGGTCTAAGTACCGTTTAGACCTTAATGAATCTATTTTCTGATGGAATGTTGAGAAAGTTGGAAGAGGGTTCAACTTGGAAAAAGAATAAAATAGTCGATCAAGCGTTTTATGAATTTAAAGCTAGATTGATTTGATAGGAAATAACTAATGCGAGCATATAAGATCACGGTGAAGAAGGTTTTAATTTTTAGTTTAATAATTTTTGCCATCTATATCATTACTTTTCCTAATGATGATTCGCCTCCAAATCCAACGATGGTTGCTTTAGCTGGTATTTCCGTTATTTCATTTATTGTTTGTTGTTTGATTTTGTTAGTTCGAGGAATATGTGGAATAGGCAAGAAATTTTTAAATTATAAGGCGCACAAAAATTTAAATTTAGAAAAAGCATCGTCTCAAGACACTTCATTCAATTATTCAACCAATTTTGAAGATTCTGTTGATTACGAACAGCAAGAATTAGATTCTGATAATTTTAGAAATCACTTAACCACAATATGGAATTCAGACTTGTTTACGATTTCATTTAAACATTCCAATGTCAATAAAGAATTATTATTAGATAGAGTCCAAATAAATTCATCTAACGAGCTTTTTTTCACTGGTTACTGTTTTGAAAGCAAAGATGAACGTACATTTAAAATTGAAAACTTCAAATCTTATATTCAATACGCCGGAAGAGAATACAGCCTACACCACTTTTTTACTAAAGTCCTTGAATTGGATTCAGAGTATGTTGAAAGACTGGGAGTTTAAATTAAAAAGGGGTTCAATTAAAATGGTTTGTTATGGAGAATTGTTAGCTGAATATAGTTATCAAAATTAAAAATACTCAATAATTACTTTTCTTCAACCTATATTTATAATTAATCAATGCACCTACATTAATCCAATTCGGTATATTAGCAACCTAATCAATTTTATTATGAATCAAAACATGATTCTGAATTTTACACAATTGTTTTAATTCTCTATTTTGCTTTCTGAACGATTCAAAAAAAGTGTTATATAATCAATAAAAATATAAAATCTGATGTGTTCCTCGTTAAGCATTTTTTATTGCTCCAACTTATAAAATAACATACCATTGTTTTAAAAATTAAGGAGATGGTATGAAAAGAATTTTACTAATAAGTTTTTTAGGGTTTATTTTAGCTAGTTGTTCTTCGTCACCAGTGCCAAATGAAAAAGCTAGAAATGTTCCCGCATATAGGATCTACAACCAAGAGTTTTTGACAAAAAAAGATAATTCGGGAATAGTTATTATAAAGAGAGATGCTGGATTTGTAAGTAGTGCTTGTTCTGATTCTTTTTTTGTCGATGGTATTAAAATTGCTGATTTAAACCCTGCTGAGAAAATTGTTATTTATCCTCGAATTGGTAAGAGAATTTTTAGCATGATAGCCAATGGCATTTGTGGTGGTGGTTTAGTTGAAGTTGAAGGGGAAGTTGAATTAAATCAGGCTATAACATACAGAATTGCTCACTCATTAAATGGTGGATACGGTATTTATAGGACCGCATTTTAAATTCAATTTATTAATTATTGACTACCAAAACAATTTAATTAAACCCTCTTAGAGGGTTTTTATTAGTTATTTTGAAAAATGTTTACTAAAGAAAAATGTAAATGCTAAAAATAAAATAGATCCAAAAAAATTACTTAAAAATATATTTAACAATGTGTTTTCTGGAACATTTTTCGCTTCAATCAATAAATCTTGAGCAATTACAAAATTGCTGAAAATTAGAGATACATAATATTACTTTATTGATTGTTTTAACTTTTCTTACCTTATTACTGCTGTATTTCAAGAAGTAAATTGAATTTTATTGTTTTTTCGTATTCTATAATGATTCTAGATTTTGTAGAAATAAACAAAGACAGTAAATGTTATATTTTTAAGTAATCTAATTAAAAGTAATTATGACTGCAGTTATTAACAGCAAATGAAACAAAATCGATAACAGCAAATATTTCGGCCGTATTTTCAACTAATCCCAAATCAAAAACACCACTCCTCAACTTTAATTTATCTTCGTTGAGAACCTTTGCGTATTTTTAGCACATCTTGCAAGGGTGTTTGGTTGAATAAGTTTTTATATTCTCGATTAAATTGTGTTGCACTTTCGTAACCGACTTTTAAACTCGCTTGAATCGCTGTCATATTCTCGCTGACCATTAAACGCCGACCTTCATGTAATCTAAGTTGTTTTTGAAACTGCAATGGGCTTAAACTTGTTACTTTTTTAAAATGACGATAGAAGCTAGAGAGTGACATATTCGCTTGATTGGCTAATTGTTCCATTTTTATCGGCTCTCTAAAATGTTCTTTTAGCCAATCTATCGTATTCGCAATACGATAACTTCTTGTTTCTGGCATACAAATTGATATTAGCGCTTCACCAAATGGACCGATTAAGAGTAGATAATGAATTTCTTTTATGATTAGTGGTGCTAAAACCGAAATTTGTTCAGGTTTATCCAGCAACTTAAGCAATCGATAAAAAGCATTGATTAAATCATCTTCCGCCTTTGAGATAATAATACCATTAAAACTTTGTTGCGAAGGTTTATTTAATTCCGGGTATTGTATTAATAACTCTTTAATTAAATTATTATCAATCAAAAGTGACAATGAAAGAAATGGGGCGTTTGTCGTCGCATTTTTAATTGTGTTTATCGTTGGAATATCAATCGAGGTTATAAGATAATCACCTTCTTTATAATGATAAAGTTTGGTGCCAAGCAGAGAGCTTTTTTCACCTTGTATTATCATTGTGATCATAGGTTGATAAAAACAATTTTCTAAACAAATATCTTTATTTTTGCCGACTTCACGCCTATAAATGCCAAAGTTTTTAATTTGTGTTGGATAGTCCCCCACAGTTGGCATTCTTTTTAGCATTATTTTTTTAATTTCTTTTTTTAACATAGAGATTTCTCTATTTATTTAGATTTCTCTATTAGCATATGATTTCTGATAGGATTAGGCAACTTTTTGGCAGGATCGGCTCTATTGGATATTATTAGCAGATCTTATAATAATAAAAAACGAAGTGAAATACATTCGCATCAGCATCTAATAAATTATCTATCATTTTTAGTCGCACTTAATAGTCAAAATCTAGGGTGGTTAGCAAAAGTTTGCAGTATTAACTAATTGTTTAAGGGCAAAGGCTATGAATATTTTAACACCAAAAAAAGGATCGATTGTTACTATTTCCGCTTTTATGTCTAAAGGCGATATGATTGGCTTAAAGCAAGCTTTAATTGATGGATTGAATCAAGGATTAACCATCAATGAAATTAAAGAAATTTTAGTTCAACTTTATGCCTATGTAGGTTTTCCAAGAAGTTTAAATGGTTTGAGTGCCTTTAAAGCGCTACTAGAAGAACGTCAAAAAGAAGGCATTACTGACACAGTTGGTTCTACTTCGGCACCATTACCGACTAATTTAAGCGCTTTAGAATTGGGTACAAAAATTCAAACAAAAGTTGTAGGCAAACCGGTTACGGGTGGCATTATGGATTTTTCACCTACTATTGATCAATTTTTAAAAGCCCATCTTTTTGGCGATATTTTTGGTCGAGATATTTTAAGTTATGAAGATAGAGAGATAGCGACATTAGCTGCGCTATCAACCTTGCAAGGTGCCGATAGTCAGATTAAATCTCATGTTCAAATTGCGCAAAATGTCGGGGTATCTCCCACTCAATTAGATGGCATTGCGAATATTTTAAAATCAAAAATTGGTGAAATCGAATTTGAACGATTCAACCGTGCAGTAAAAGGCCAATAAAAAATTACAACCAAATGGATATAGTAAATATATCCATGTTTCACAAAATAAGTTTTATTACACAGATAGCTTTAAATCATTTCCTGACGAGGATAGTTATTATGAAAATAATCAGTCAATCTGAATTTGAAAAACATAATTTATTTGGACAGGGTGAGCAGAATGTAAATTATGCTAAATATTTTATTGGTCAATCCTATCTAAATTTATTAACAGCAAAGTCTCCCTTATTAGTTGCAAATGTCACATTTGAACCTGGCTGTCGAAATAATTGGCATATTCATCATGCATCACAAGGTGGTGGGCAAATTTTATTATGTATAGCTGGTAGCGGTTGGTATCAAAAATATGGGGATAAGCCAATAAGTTTAGAGCCCGGTATGGTTATCACCATTCCTGCGAATGTAAAACATTGGCATGGCGCTAAGATTGACTCATGGTTTAGCCATATCGCTATCGAAGTGCCGGGTGAGGATACCTATAATGAATGGTGTGAAGCGGTATCTGAAGAAGATTTCCAAAAATTATGCTAATTAACTAGATTTAAAACATTAATTTCAATGTGAGATAATGACATGACAAATATCTGTTCTCAAACGGTTATTACAGTTCCACCTCAGACAATTCAGTTAGAACAACGTTGGGATAAGATTTTTCTACAAAGTGATAAAGTTGAGTATTTTAAAGTTACTTTTAAGAATCGTTATGGCATTACGCTTGCCGCTGATCTATATCGCCCAAAAAACAGCCCAGATAAATTATCTGCTATTGTTGTCGCAGGACCATTTGGCGCCGTAAAAGAGCAGGTATCGGGTTTTTATGCGCAAACTTTAGCAGAGCGAGGATTTATTGCTTTGGCATTTGATCCCTCTTTTACTGGTGAAAGCAGTGGATTACCGCGTAATCAAGCATCTGTTGAAATCAATACCGAAGATTTTAGTGCCGCTATCGATTATCTTGGATCTATAGATTGCGTTGAGCGGGAGCACATTGGTATTTTGGGGATTTGTGGTTGGGGTGGTATGGCTTTAAATGCTTCATCAATTGATACTCGAATTAAAGCGGTAGCAACCGTTGTCATGTACGATATGAGTCGAGTTATTCCTAAAGGTTATAATGATAGCATGACAGAAGGGCAACGATTAGCAATGAAACAGTCATTGAATAATAGCCGCTGGGACGATTCACAAAATAGTTATGCCACGTTGAATCCAAGAAACAATATTACCGTTGATCAAATCACGGATGAAACACCACAATTTATTGCAGATTATTCTCGTTTTTATACCACTAAACGTGGTTTTCATATTCGTTCTGTCAATTCAAATCCGAATGGTTCATGGGTGTTAAGTATGCCACTTTCATTTATTAATCAGTCGTTATTGAATCATGCCCATGAAATTGAGTGCCCAACATTAATTATCGCCGGTGAAAAAGCGCATTCTCGTTACTTTTCAGAAGATGCGTTTAAAATGGTTGGCAGTAAAAATAAAGAATTAATGATTATTCCTAATGCAGTGCATACTGATTTATATGATAATACCACCAATAAAATTCCCTTTGATAAATTAGAAACGTTTTTTAAAGATAGTTTGATATGAGGGTTTTTATCTCTATAGTCAAACACTAAAAACTTTTGGAAGGGAAAAATCATTGATTATTGAGTAGGAGCAAACTTTTTTATCAACAAATATATTAAGTTTTCATATGTATTCCAATTAAAATCAAACAACCATTAAATTATTTAATTAAGAACGATTGTATCGACTATGATTAAAAACATACTTGCTTTTTTTTTAATCAGAGCTTATAACTATCACTGATAAGCATTCGCTTATCTTAAATATACTGGAGGAGCTTATAATGGTACAAAAATTTGCTGCATACGGTAGTGATGTTTCAGCTGGCACTTATAAATGTGCTGACTGTGGATATATTTATTCCAACCAAAGTAAGAAATCGTTACCCCCTTGTCCGGATCATAATAAAAAACCACATAGTAAAAATGGTTGGTATATAGTTAGTGGGCAAGGAGATTCAGTTAAAGATCCTCATCCAAATAAAAAATAATTTTTGACTTTAAAAGGTAACACAATGTGTTACCTTTTTTGGTTTTAAGGTAAGATCAAAACAGTTGAAAATATTCACATTATTAACTTTCAACTTAATAAAAAGTTATATAAAACTATGTTAGAATTTAAATGTGTTATCATTTCTAAAACTATAATAATGGAAATATAGATTTGTTAGATTAAGGTATTGATGATGAAGCAAGTGATTAAATTGGCAATTTTATTTTTGTGTTTTGCAATATTTTCAAATGTACATGCGTCTGAAACAGATAATGCTGCTGAGATTTCCAAAGCATTAGCTGATAGTGCAAAAAAATCTTTGTTAGGCGATGAAGGAAAGTTTCCTTTAAAGGTCAAATCAGATTATGAAATAACAAATATTTCAGCTAATAACAATAATGTTGTTTTTGAATATAAAATGCCAACTGATAGCAAAAATACCGCACTAAATGAATTTATAGAAAATGTTAGATTAGGAATAAAAGGTCAGTTTTGTGATAAACCAGACGTATTTAATGTATTAAATACATATGATATCGGCTTTATTTTTCAGTTTGAATTTAGTGATAAACGAAAAATTCCTGTCACATTATCAATAAAAGAAATTTGTCTATGATTGAATCATGAATGCAAATTCCCTCCCTTATTGAAGAGTCAGAAAACATAGCTAAATAGCAGTACGTTTTCTATTTGGCTACCATTTTTAATTAAATATAGGCTCGTGATTTTTTAATCCAGATAATTAAAAATATCGACCTACCAAAACTAAATAGATTATAAGCTAACCATAAACCCTGGTTTCCCCAGATTGGTACAGCAATGTATTGTACTACAAACCAAACCAATAACGCCAATAGCATTGAGTCGCGTATTGATGTTGTATAACTGATTCCAGAAAAAACACCATAATAGATTAATCCACCCGATGCAACAATTGGAAAAATGATTAACCAATATTGATATTGAAGTGATAGCTTTATGATATTAGTTTGATTGGTTAATAACTTTATGATGGTTGTATCGAAGGTTAGCCAAATTGCAATTAAGATAATTGGGCAAATAATGCAGGCTTGTAGTGACCACCGTAAAGTTTGATTGTAAAGGTGGATATTTTTATTTCCTTTAGCTCGTCCACTGAAAACGCTGGAAGCATTAGCAAAACCGTCAAATAGATAAGCCATCATATAGTGAACTTGAAATAAAATGGCATTGGCGGCTAAAACTTCAGTATTGAACGTTGAACCAATAGAAATAAAGTGGTTAGTTACAATTAATAAGCAGATAGTCCGAATCATTAAATTAGTGTTTACTAGAATTACACCTTTTAATGATTGCCATGACAAAATAGATCTTAAATCCACTTTTTGTTCACTTTTAGGCAAATAACGGCAGGTAAACCAAATACCGACTAAAGTGCAACATATTTGTGCAATTAATGTTGCAAATGCTACGCCTTTAATGTCCCAATGAAACCACCAAACAAAAATTACTGCCATCAAAATGTTGAGTAAATTAATAAACACTTGTAAAAACAGAACGGCTTTTATTTTTGATATCCCCATTAACCAGCCAACTAGGACATAATTAATCAGAACAAAAGGTGCCCCCCAAATTAATATAGAAAAATAGATATCAGCATAATGTTGAACATCTTGATTCGGTTTGATGATGTGCATTGAAGCAACAAAAATCAATTTTTGAAAAATTATAAATGCCAAACCTAAAAAGATTGCGATAAAAAGCGGCCGAATAAGAGACGATCTTAATAACAAACAATTATCCAACGCTTGCGCGGCAAAACCGGTGGTACTTACTCTTAAAAATCCAAATAACCAATAAATAGTATTAAATATTACTGTTCCTATCGCAATTCCAGCAATAAAAGCTGGATTGGGTAAATGACCGACTAAAGCCGTATCGACCACGCCAAGAAGAGGGGTAGTAATGGTTGATAAAATAAATGGAATAACTAATTTAATATAATCTTTAAACTGATATTGCAAATTTGATGTTGATGACATTGTTTAAAAACCTAAAATTGATTCAAGTAACAGTTTAGAATAAGGATTTTTAACTTGACTGAGTTGTTCTATTTTATCAACGTATTCCACGATTTCACCTTGATAAAAAAATGCAACTTTATCACAAAGATAAGTAATTGTAGTTAAATCATGCGTGATAAAGATACTGGTCAAATTTAGCTGTTTTTGTAGATCGGCAAGTAATGTTAAGATTTGGCTTTGAACTGAGATATCCAACGAGCTTACCGCTTCATCAAATAAAATAAATTGAGGCGAGCAAGCTATTGCTCTGGCAATGCATACACGTTGTAATTGACCACCACTCATTTCGTGAGGAAACCTTTCATAAAAAGAATGGTCTAATCCAACTTGTTCTAATAACGCATTGATACGATGCTGACGTTCCTCTTTTGATAGCTTTTCGTAAATATCAAGTGGCTCAGCAATAATTTGGCCGACATTAAAATATGGGTTAACCGAAGAATTATAATCTTGAAATACTGCACTGATATTTTTGCGTATAGCTGCTTTATTCCATGTACGTTTGTTAATATCTTGCCCGCTAAAATAGATTTTGCCACTGTCAGGTTTCTCAAGGCCTAAAATCAGCTTTCCTAATGTACTTTTTCCGCTACCACTTTCACCAATAATACCAAGACACTCACCTTGTTTTAAATCGAATGATACATTTTTGATAATTGTGTTTTTTTTATGGTTAAATATACCAGGTTTCAAAAACGATTTTTTTACATTTACAACTTGCAATAACGGTGGCATCAAATTGTCTCCGAGATTAAATTTGGATTATTAGCGTAAATAACCGTATTAAATTTATTCAATAATTGCTTGCGAGTATCAATCAGGTAACGAGTATATTCATGTTTGGGATGATAAAAAATCTGATCACGGCTGCCAGATTCAACAATTTTACCTTTATTCATTACGATAATATCATCGGCAATATGATGAATTACACCTAAATCGTGAGAAATAAAAATCATAGTCGTTTTAGATTTTATCTCTTCAAGCATTTTTAAAATATAAAACTGACTAATTGAATCTAATGCGGTTGTTGGTTCATCGGCAATAATAAGCTCAGGTTCAAGTACTAATGCCATACCAATCATTATGCGTTGTAACATACCACCACTTAACTGATGCGGGTATTTTTTATAAATCTCTTTGGCATTATCGAGCCCTATATTTTCAATCATCAATAAGGTTTTAGCAATAGCATCATTTTTATTGATAGTGAGATGAGCTTGAAGGGTTTCAACTACTTGTTTGCCAATACAATAAAGCGGATCAAAAGCAATCATAGGTTGTTGTAATATTATCGAAATAGCACTACCGCGAATTGGTCTTAATGTCTTTTTATTCTGTTTTAGCAGATCTAAAGTTGAATTAGCCTGTTTGAACAGGATTTGTCCTGTCACGCTAAAATAGGATTCTAATAAGCCGATGATTGCTTTGCAGGTTAAACTTTTACCGCTGCCACTTTCACCAACAATACCTAAACATTTATGATGATTGACGGTAAAAGATATATCATCAAGTAACTTGTTACCATTATTAAGCATAACGGTCAGTTGCTTTACTGCTAACAATGGGCTACTCATGCTGTTTTTTCCTTAGGTTCTAAGATATCTCGTAAACAATCACCTAACATATTAAATGCCGCTACAACAATTAAAATAGCTATACCAGGATAAACCATCTGCATAGGGTGCTGAGTCATTACGTTTTTTGCTTCACTTAACATTAGTCCCCATTCGGCAGTAGGCGCTTGGACGCCTAATCCTATAAAGGATAACGCTGAAATATTCAATATCACCCAGCCAGTGTCTAAGGTAGCCAATATAACTACTTCGGACATGACATTAGGCAATAAATGACGATAAATGATAAAAGAATGTGGTGCACCAATTGCTCGTGAAAAAAGGATATAGTTTTTTCTGCTATATTTAATTACTGAACTTCGGATCATTCGACTATACCAAGCCCATTTGACTACAATATTAGCAATAATAATGTTTTCAATACCTACACCTAAAACACCAACTATAGCTAAAATCATCACTTGGCTCGGAAATGACAACATGATGTCACAAAGACGCATAATACATTCGTCAAGTTTACCTCGTTGATAACCAGAAATAAGACCAATGATACTACCAACAATTATCGTGATAATCATGGTTAACAGGGATAAGAATAGGGTAGAACGGATACCATAAAGTAACCGAGAAAAAATATCACGTCCAAGGTGGTCACAACCAAGCCAATGCTCGCTCGATATAGCGGCATATTTTCGCACTATGCGAACTTTATTTGGATCAAAAGGTGCAATATAAGGCGCTAATATACCTAAAACAATTATTGTAATGATGATTATCAAACAAACTAAAGCGGTTTTATTGCTAATTACTTGCTTAATTAAATTCATACAGAACCACCATTACTTCGTAATCGTGGATCTAACCATTGATGAATAACATCAACAATAAAGTTACATACTACAAATAAAATGGCCATAATTAATATGTAAGCCTGAATTACTGGATAGTCGCGATTCATAATAGCGGCTATACATAATCTTCCCAAGCCAGGCCAAGAAAATATATATTCGACAACAAAAGACCCTGCAATTAATTGTGGAATGGTCATACCTAACGCGGTAATTGTGGTATGTAGTGAATTGACTAATACATGCTTAAGAATGATTGTTCTCTCTTTCAAACCTCGACTACGGGCATAAAAGATCGAATAATTATGCATATTTTCCAGCATATTATTACGGATAAAACGAATATACGTTGAGATGTAAACAAACGATAAAGTTAACGTCGGTAAAATCAGGTTCTGCCAGGTTCCATACCCGTTGGTTGGCAATAGATCTAAATAAGTAGCAAACAGCCAAATAAATAGCAAACCTAACCAATAACTAGGCATTGCGGTACCTAAAAAAATAATAATTCGAACAATATGATCGAATGCTGAATTAGCAAAAATCGCACATAACACACCTAAAACTAAACTGACAATAAGTGTAAATAGAAATGACGACATTGCTAAAATCAATGTAGGAATTAAGCTACGGATAACTTCATCCCAAACTAATCTGTCACGATGAATAAACGAACGCCCAAAATCAAGATGTAAAACGTCATATAGCCAAGTAAAATATCGTTCAAAAAAAGGTTTATTTAATCCTAATTCCTGACGCATACTTTCAATAGCATCTGGGGTTGGCATTATTTCATTTAAGCGTAAGGCAACTTCAGCAGGATCGGAAGGGGCTAGATTGATAAGCAAAAAAGCGATAAAAGAGATACCGAATAATATCGGTATCATCATCGTTAAACGTTTAACAATATAATTTAACATTATTGATCAAAAATATTTATGTACTAAAAATGCATTTTCTCAAATGGAATATCAAATTGAGAAGGCGCAAATTCAATTCCTTTTAAAGATTTAACAGCAATAACCCGATTTCGTTCATAAGTTAATGGTATGTAAACCGCTTCATTATGTAATGTTTCAAGCACGTAACGGAAAAGATCTTGTCGCTCTTTTTCATCCGTTGAAATTAATGCTTTACTAATACTTGCATCGATTTGCGGTTTCTCTTTTAAGCCCTGTTGAGCCATATAGTCACCATAAACAGGTAGTTTCATACCGGATAAAAATGATTGTGGATCATATGGTGTACCCCATGAGATATCAAATACCATATCAAAATCACCCGCTTTTTGGCGATCACGATAACCTTGCTCTTCTTCACCGTGAATATTAAGCTTTAATCCAACTTGCTCAAACTCATCTTGCATATATTGTGCAATTGTTTTTTGTGAAGCAGTATTACTATCATAATAAAGTGTGATTTCAAAAGGTTTGCCATCTTTTTGACGATAATTTTGGCCTTTAACTTTTACCCAACCCGCTTTATCAAGTAGCGTTTCAGCTAATTTAGTGTCATATACATAAGGTTTTAACCCAATATTAGCATAAGGAATATTGGTTGCCATTAATGTATCAGCAGGTGCTTCACTATTATTGAAAATACCTTCTGAAATATCTTTTTTACTGATGATATGTTCAATCGCTTGGCGGACATTAACATCACTTAGCTGGTCACGAGTCGTGTTCATTAATACAATTCGACTAGATACAGGTTTAGACATTAAAGTCTGAAACTTATCCATTGTTGAAAAACGTTCAAATGAATCTGCATCAACCATATTTTTACCATAGATGAGATCGATTTCACCTTTTTCGAGTGCCATTAGTCGGCTTTGGTTATCAGCAATAACTTTCATGGTCACTTTATTGAGTAATGGTTTAGTTCCCCAATAAGTTGGATTAGCGTTAAACACTGCATATTGATCTTTCTTATGATCACCTAATACATAAGGGCCGGTACCAATGTAAGATTTAACGCCATTTTTAGTTTCACCATCAATCATAGAATTTGGTGAAATAAAGCGCATCGGTCGGGTTACGGCAATTTCAATCATAAAAGGGTAATAGGGTTCGGAAAGGTTAACTTGTAGGGTATAATCATCTACTGCTTTGATTTCAGTAATTAAGCGAACCATTTCAAGCCAAGTGTGACGAACTTTGTTTGATAACACGGCATCCCAATTCAGTTTTGCACTGTGCGCATCAAATTTTGCGCCATCACTAAATGTCACGTCTTTTCTTAGTTTGAATGTATAAGTTTTACCTTCGTTAGTAATAGTCCAGCTTTCTGCAAGCCAAGGTGAAAAAGTGCCATCTTCGTTATAATGAACCAATGATTCATACAACATATTTTGCGCCCACATTTCACCGGAATAGAGATGAGGGTTTAAGTCACGAATATCACGAAAATTAGCAAAAGTAATATCATCTTTAGCAAAACAGTTAATACTAACGCTAGCTAAAACTAATGCTAAAAGTAGATTTTTTATACGAGTGAAATTAAAAAACATATTTAGTCCATTAATTTATTGGGATTAGGAGCGAGATGGTAACATAAATGAGAATGATAATAAATATCATCTGTATGTTTTTTATAAAAAACATTTTAAAAATCATGGCATTTATTTTATCAAATTCTATTAATTGATTTAAATCTAATTAAGTTTAAATCTAAATAAAGTTAACTTGATTAGTTAAAAATATAGCTTAAAACTTTTTAAAAGTCTTTATGAATAAACAAAAAATATAATTAAGTATTTAATTACCATTGTTTGGGAGCCCCCAAAATTGAGTTTAGATTGATCTATCTAATTTTAATAGAGAAGAAAAAGAGAAAATCATTGCCAATATAAATCGCTAAATGGTGTCTGTTCTATGCCTCGTTAAATATTCAAACATTTATTATTGAATTGCTTTATAATAGATTTGAATAATTTATTTCACGTTTATTTAGGAATCATTGCATGTCATTTGACTCTCTTGGCTTAGATGCCAAGATTTTAAAAGCTATTGAAGAACAAAACTATACCGATCCAACCCCCATTCAACAACAAGCTATTCCAGTAATTTTGTCAGGTAAAGATTTAATGGCGAGTGCTCAGACTGGTACAGGAAAAACAGCGGGTTTTGGTTTACCTATTTTACAAAAATTGCATGAAAAGCAACTTAATACAGAACCTAAAAGAGGAAAGCGTCCTTTATATGCGCTAATTTTGGCGCCCACTCGTGAATTAGCTGCGCAAATAGGTGAAAATATTCGGGATTATAGCCGATATTTATCTATTCGTTCTTTGGTGGTGTTTGGTGGAGTAAGTATCAATCCTCAAATGATGAAACTTCGAGGTGGAGTGGATATCTTAATTGCAACACCGGGTCGGCTATTAGATTTGGTTCATCAAAATGCGGTGGATCTCTCTACAGTAAAAATATTAGTACTTGATGAAGCGGATCGCATGTTAGACATGGGCTTTATTCATGATATTCGTCGAGTGATCGCTAAATTACCTAAAAAGCGACAAAACTTACTTTTTTCAGCGACATTCTCAGATGAAATAAAATCATTAGCTAATACAATTTTAAATTCACCCGAATCGATCGCTGTAGCCAAAACCAATAGTGCATCTGAGCAAATTACTCAATATATCCACCGAGTTGATAAACGCCGTAAACGTGAACTTCTTTCTTATTTAATTGGTAAAAACCAATGGCAACAGGTATTAGTTTTTACGCGAACGAAATACGGCGCTAATCATCTTGCCGAACAGCTTACTAAAGATGGCATTAAAGCCTCGGCAATTCATGGTAACAAAAGCCAAGGAGCAAGAACTAAAGCTTTGGCTGATTTTAAGTCAGGACAAATACGCGCCCTCGTTGCTACCGATATCGCGGCCAGAGGTTTAGATATTGAGCTATTACCTCATGTTGTCAATTATGAATTACCACAAGTGGCAGAAGATTATGTGCATCGTATAGGTCGAACAGGACGGGCACAAAATCAGGGGCAGGCAATATCATTAGTTTGTATTGATGAGCTTGCTCAATTAAAATCAATTGAGAAATTGATTAAAAAAACGATTCCAGAAATTTTTACTCAAGGATTTGAAGTCGATCCTCGAATTAAAGCGGAGCCAGCTAAAAAAGCCAAGCCTGCTCCAGCAAAAAGAAGACGTGTTGATAAAACTCGAACTTCTAAAAGTAACCAGAATAGTATGAAGCAATCTAGCCATCATACATATTCTAAAACTAACTAAATTTTCTAAAGTAGAAGGATATTATTATGGCTAAGGTTAATCGCAGTCGTCGTTTAAGAAAAAAATTACATATTGAAGAGTTTAAAGAGTTAGGTTTTACCGTAAGTTGGTCATTTGACGAAGGGACGAGTGAAGACACTATTGATAACGTTGTTGATCAATTCATCATTGAAGCAATACAAGCAAACGGTTTGGCTTACGAAGGTAGCGGGTATTTAAACTGGAAAGGTATCATTTGTACGCAAAAATTGGGTAATTGTACTGAAGAAAATCGTGACGTTGTCACTAAATGGCTTGAAAGCCATGGCTTAAAAAATGTCAAAACCAGCAATTTAATTGATATTTGGTGGGATGAATTAGAATTTTAATTTCTAAATTGAATAAATACTAAAATAGCCACTAATGTGGCTATTTTTATGGATTTTAACGTTACTCAATTCCTTGGCTACGCAAATAATCCTCATAATTACCGGTATAATCAATGACTTTTTCCGGCGTGATTTCAACAATTCTTGTTGCAAGTGAGCTAACAAATTCACGATCGTGCGACACAAAAAATAGCGTTCCTTGATAAAGTTCTAATGCCATATTTAACGATTCAATTGATTCCATATCCAAATGGTTGGTTGGTTCATCCATGACAATAATGTTTGGACGTTGCATCATTAATTTACCAAATAGCATACGTCCTTTTTCACCACCAGATAATACTTTAACTTGCTTTTTAATGTCATCTTGTGAAAATAATAAGCGACCTAAAATGCTGCGCACTGCTTGTTCATCATCGGTTGGTTGTTTCCATTGACTCATCCAATCAAATACGGTTAGATCCTCGTCAAATTCGTATTCATGATCCTGTGCGTAATAGCCAATATTGGCATTTTCTGACCATTTAATATCACCTTGTTCTGGCACTAGTTCACCCATAAGGGTTTTAAGTAGGGTAGTTTTACCAATACCATTAGTCCCCAAAATAGCCACTTTTTCGCCAACTTCAACCATTAAATTGAGATTTTTAAATAGTGGTCCGTTATCAAATCCTTTAGTGAGATTTTCAACGACCAGAGCATTACGAAACAGTTTTTTATCCTGTTCAAAACGAATAAATGGATTTTGTCGGCTTGATGCTTTCACTTCTTCTAATTTGATTTTCTCGATTTTTCTTGCACGTGAGGTTGCTTGTTTGGATTTTGCAGCATTAGCACTAAAACGACTAACAAACGATTGTAGTTCACTAATTTGTGCTTTCTTTTTCGCATTATCTGCTAATAGCCGTTCTCTAGCTTGAGTAGAGGCGGTCATATAATCATCATAATTACCTGGATAGATACGTAATTCCCCATAATCCATATCAGCCATATGAGTACAGACCATATTAAGAAAATGGCGATCGTGCGATATGATAATCATCGTGCTTTCACGTTCATTTAAGGTATCTTCTAACCAGCGAATAGTATCGATGTCTAAGTTATTGGTCGGTTCATCGAGTAATAAAATATCTGGATTAGAAAATAGGGCTTGGGCTAGCAATACTCGCAATTTCCAACCCGGAGCTATTTCACTCATTAATCCATAATGTTGCTCAATTGGTATACCCACTCCGAGGAGTAATTCACCCGCGCGTGATTCAGCGCTGTAACCGTCCATTTCAGCATATTGGGTTTCTAAATCTGCAACCTTAAAACCGTCTTCCTCACTCATTTCAGGTAATGAATAGATACGGTCTCGCTCTTGTTTAATTTGCCATAATTCGGTGTGCCCCATAATTACGGTATCAAGTACGCTATATTCTTCAAAAGCAAATTGATCTTGGCGAAGTTTACCTAATCGTTCATGTGGATCAAGTGAAACATTACCTGAGGTTGGCACAAGATCGCCACCAATAATTTTCATAAACGTGGACTTACCACTACCATTTGCGCCGATTAATCCATAACGATTACCATTACCAAATTTTACTGAAATGTTTTCAAATAGTGGCTTACTGCCAAATTGCATTGTGATATTACTTGTTGTTAACACGGATAATTACTCTCGAATTGATTTGTGCAACTCGTACTTGAAGCATTTTTCATAAGCTTAAAGTGAAGTGGCTAAACTGTGATTTGGCGCACATTATGCCATAATAAAGCGATTTTTAGCACTTTTGTTACTAAATTTATGTTTCAAAAACCCCGCTCCTCAACTTTTTTTGATTAGTAAACATATCATCCTTATTACTGTTTACATTAATAAGCCGAATTGATACTATGCCAAACTTTCTTTTATCAATAAGAATTTAATATGTATTATCTTATTTTTGTAACGATAGTTTGGTCGTTTTCATTTAGTTTTATTGCTGTTTATCTAAGTGGGCAAGTTGATACGTGGTTTGCAGTTGTAATGCGCGTCTTGCTGGCTTTTATAACCTTTATTCCTTTTTTACGCTTTAAAGGTATTTCTGTAAAACAGATGGTGTTGTTGATGGGCGTTGGTGCTTGTCAATTAGGTATTATGTACTTTTTTTATTACAACTCTTTCCAATATATTTCTGTACCTGAAGTGTTATTATTTACTATTTCAACGCCAATATATGTCACGCTAATTTATGATTTCTTGCAAGGACATCGACTTAGACTTGTTTACCTATTAACCGCTGTTTTAGCTGTAATTGGCGCTGCCGTTATTCGTTACGATCATATTAGTCGAGATTTTATTATCGGTTTTCTCCTGATTCAGGGAGCCAATATTGTTTTCGCTTTAGGGCAAGTAGGATATAAGCGTATTATGGAGCTTTATCCATTACCCCAACATCAAGCTTTTGCATGGGTCTATTTAGGCGCAATACTGGTGGCTAGTATTGGCTGGTTTTTATTTGGCAATCCCGAAAAACTACCCACTACCCAATTACAATGGGGGATAATTATTTGGCTTGGGGTTGTGGCTTCTGGGTTATGCTATTTTTTATGGAATTATGGCGCAACCAAAGTCGATTCGGGTACGCTTGCCATTATGAATAATTTGGTTATTCCAACTGGTATTTTAGTTAATGTTATTATTTGGCACCAATCGATTGATTGGGGCCGATTTGCGCTAGGTAGTGCAATTATTGTTTCTGCCTTGATCTTGCATCATAAATTCAAAAAGCTAGAGGCAAATTAATTTTTCTAAGCAAACTGTAACATTATTGATAGAATTAGCGGTGTTGTCACGGATGATAATGCCGTTGATATCAATAAACTTGAAGCAATAGGACCTTGTAATACCTCAAACTGTCTTGCCATCATATAACAATTTATCGCAATTGATACCGAACTTAGTAATACAATAACTTGCAGTTCTAAAAGTGGTAATCCGACTATTATCGCTAAAATATAGGTCACAATCGGTAAGATAAATAGTTTTAAAACACAAATGGCTATGGTGATCGGTAAATCATCGCGGATCTTATATTCAGCAAGCCCCATTCCTAAAACGATTAATGAGAGAGGCGCTGTCATATCGCTTACCATCTTCGTCGCTTGATTGATGAAGAAAGGTAGTGGAATGTGTACATAATTGACAACTATTCCTGCAAAAATACCAATAATAATCGGATTTTTTGCTACATTTTTAAATGCTTTTATAAATCCTTTAGTCGATAATTTTCCCATCTGGACAAATTCGATGGATACCGTGGCTAATGTCCATAAAATTAACGCATTAAAAATCACAATAATAGCAACAATCGGAATGGCTTTTTCGCCTAATAACATTTTGATAATTGGTATGCCCACAAACACAGTATTGGTATAAATTCCACCCATTGCAAACATGGTACTTTGCGAGCCATTGAGTTTGAAAAATTTAACCGCAATAAAACAGCCCAATGCAAACACAATAAATGAGCCACCAAAAAAGACCAACAAAAGATTGGCATCAATTTCAGAATGCTCTGAAAAATGGCTCATAATCTGAAATAACATAATTGGGAAGGCAATATAAAACGTAAATTTGGTAACACTATCTGTCACCGTTTTTTGCCAACGACCCGCTCTAACTGCTATGTAGCCTAATAAAATCAAAACGAACAGAGGCAATGTAGTTAAAAACTGTTGCCATAATGTGATTAGAAATTCCATGTTACTTTTATGCGTGATTTCGGGTGAAGTACCATTCTAATTCAGTTGAGCGTTTTGAATCAAATTGGTAGCCTTCTAAATTAAAACTTTTAATATCGTCACTGTTATTAATGCTATTTTTTATAATAAATCGACTCATTAAACCTCGTGCTTTTTTAGCATAAAAGCTGATCACTTTATAATCATTTTTACTTTTATCTAAAAAGATGGGTTGAATAACCTTCGCTTTGAGTTGTTTAATTGCTTTGAAATATTCATTAGAAGCTAAATTAATTAACGTTGGATTGGTTGATTTTGCCAACTCGTGATTTAAACACTCTGTTAACTTATCACCCCAAAATTGATATAGATTAGTATTATTACCATTTTTAAGGCGAATACCCATTTCTAGACGGTAGGGTTGAATTAAATCAAGTGGTCGTAACAAGCCATATAATCCTGATAAAATGCGTAAATGAGATTGTGCAAATTTTAGATTGGCATCATTAAAATCTTCTACATGCAAACCCTCATAAACATCACCTTTAAAAGCCAAAATAGCTTGCCTTGCATTATCAAAATTGAAGTCAGTATGCCAGTTCTGAAAACGTTCATAATTGGTAGTGGCAAGTTTTGGGCTGATCGACATTAGTTTAGCCAAGTCATCACTGCTAAGTTTTTTACAAATATCAATAAGTTGTTTAGTCGATTCTAAAAATTCGGGTAAGCTATGTTGTTTGGTAATTAAAGGCGTTTGATAATCAAGCGTTTTGGATGGAGAAATAATTGTTAGCATAAAAAATACCACCTATTGTGTTTTGTACCAATTGGGTTTATTTTACATCTAATCTTAGCAAATAAGGAGAACAAATATGAATAGTACCAAAAAAGAAATACATGAAATTCGATCTTGGGCCAGCATTCGTGAAACTTCTATTGAGATAGCTGAAGCTATTTTTGAATTAGCTAAAAATGATGAAAAACTCGCTGAGCAAATTTGGGAAGAAGGTAGCGATGAAGTCTTAAAACTCGCTTTTTCTAAAACTAAAGCAGACAAACTCTTCTGGGGTGAACAAACCATTGAGCGTAAAAACGTTTAATCTTTTATGAAATTAACTTTTTTAGGAACGAGTGCTGGGTCACCAACAGCTGAACGCAATGTTAGCAGTATTATGCTTGATCTCCGGCAGGAAAGAGGGCTTTTATGGCTTTTTGATTGCGGTGAAGCGACTCAAATGCAAATGCAAAAGGCCAAATTTAGTCTGGCTAAATTAGAGATGATTTTTTTGACACATTTACATGGTGATCATCTGTTTGGTTTACCTGGCGTGTTAACAACTCGTTCTTTGATGCAAAACCAATCGCCATTGACCTTAGTTGGTCCAAAAGGCATTAAGCAATTTATTCAAACTGTTATTGATATTAGTTATTCTTGGCTGACTTATCCTTTAAATATTATTGAACTTGAGCAAGATGGTTTGGTTTTTGAGGATAATAAGTTTCGCGTTGAAGCCAAATTATTAGCGCATCGTGTTCCGTGTTTTGGGTATCGGATTATTGAAAAAGATCTGCCAGCGTCACTGGATATTGATAAATTAAAAAATGATGAAATTAGTTGTTATTATCGCGATTTAAAAGCGGGTCTGACAGTCACTTTAGATGATGGAAGAATTATTCATGGTGAGGACTACCAAGCAAGCGTTAGAAAAGGTAAAAAAATTGCCATTTTAGGCGATACCATTCCTTGTCAGGCATCTATTGATTTAGCCAAAGATGTGGATTTATTAGTCCATGAAGCAACCCAAGAACAAGCCCTTGAAGAAAAGGCGCTTGAGCGAGGACATTCCACAACTGTACACGCGGCAACTATTGCCAAACAAGCTCATGCTAGGCGTCTTATTATTACGCATATTAGTCCTCGCTACACCTTGAATGACAAAACAAAATTAGTCAATGAGGCTAGGAATATTTTTGCGCCAACTGAAATCGCAACTGATTTTGCTACTTTTGAAGTATAGTAAAATGAGCCGATCTTGTCGGTTAGTTGATTTTGTATAAGTTAGCTTCCTTCGTAAAAAATAAATCATCTTAAAAAGCCTCAATTCTGTAAAAAATATTGAGGAGTCTATACCGTCTTATTTTTCTTTACAGTATAAAATTAATAAATCTTATTGGGAGGTTTTGGATGAAGTGGTATATAAGGGCATGAAATAATATCCATAAATTCCCCTAAAGCGGAATATGGATTATTAGACTGAGGTAAATCTTTGGTACCGATTTTAGATATGCTTTGCCAATGGGGAAATAACCATAAAGATGACAAATTATCCTAATTTAAAGCAATTTTATTCGCCGACGATGTCGGCGTTTTTATATGATTAGAGGCAGAAATCTTTGATCAAATTTTCTATCGTTAATTTTGTTGGTTTTATAAAGTCCATTGAAATAAACTCGTCTGGTTGATGAGCTTGTTCAATAGAGCCTGGACCTAAAACTATGGTTGGCGCAATTTGATTTAAATAAGGCGCTTCAGTACTGTAATTGACAGTTTGTGCTTGATGACCCACTAAATTTTCAATGTGCTGCAATGCAGGGTGATCTTTTTTACATTCGTATCCTGGAATGGGTGATACTTCATATTCTACTGAAATACGATTAGGGTATTTATCCATAACGGGTTTTAATGTTTCACATAATGCGTTATAGATCGAGTCAACATCATTATCAGGCAATACTCTTATATCAATAATTAATTCACAACACCCGCATATTCGGTTTGCAGCATCACCGCCATGAATTACACCTAAATTTAAGGTTGGATAGGGGACACTAAAGCCTTCATTATGATATTGTTCTTTGAATTTTTGTTTAAGGATTAATAGACGTTCAATGACTAAATGCATAATTTCTATAGCATTAATACCTTTGTCTGGATCGCTTGAGTGACCTGATTTTCCAATCACTTTTATTGAATTAGAAATAAATCCTTTATGTGCTCGTATAGGAATTAGTGAAGTAGGCTCACCAATTATGGTGCAATCAGGTTTCAATTGAGTTTGTTTGGCAAAAAATGATGCACCAGCCATTGAGGTTTCTTCATCTGCGGTAGCTAGTACATAAATTGGTTTGGTGAGTTTTTTTAGATCAATATCTCGCAAAGCATCTAGAATAAAAGCAAAAAATCCTTTCATATCAGCCGTGCCTAATCCGTAAAGCTTGTTATTATCTTCCGTTAACTTAAATGGATCTTTGCTCCATTGTCCATCATCAAAAGGAACGGTATCGGTATGGCCACTTAGTAATAGGCCTCCTTGGCTTTTATTTTCACTATTTGAATAAGTTGCCAGCATATTGAATTTATGACGTGTGTTAGGGACGGCTTGGACATCAACAATAAATCCTAAATCCGCAAACCATGTCGCTAATTTGTCTATCAAAGGTTTATTGGAATAATCCAATTTTTCGTTGGTGACATTACTAATAGTTGGAGTGGATATCAATTCATTATAAATTGTCAAAAAAGAGGGGATTGCCATAAATTCACCTTATTAAATAATAACGTTTAGTTTTCATCATTCTTTGTTCAATGCGCTTTGCGTTAATACTAGAATGCAAAATACTAAGATTCAAAATACTATAATTCAAAATGGTTTACATGATAGCTTATTTTATATCAGCATGAATTAAAAAATTAATTATTAATCACTTATAAAATAATAGGAAGTGAAGATTAAATTATTTTAGGTTGCCATATTAGTGAATGTACATCACTTTCCATTTAAAGTAGAGACCGATATTGATGCGTTATAAAAGAATTTATTAGTTGTGATGACACTTTTTTAGATTGAATTAGAGAGATTTATGGTGATGATTTTCTAATGCTAACTTTTCCCAATAGTAATTTACTGATTTTTAGCATTTACTGCGTTTACATTTAGAGTCGATTCTATTTGTAAAAAACATTTGCTATTATGCGTAAATTGAAAATAAATAGATTATAACAGTTAAATTTTTCGTTAATATTTATTATAAATTGTTATTTTAGAATAGGTGTTATTCATGAAACAAATAAATAAAAAATGGATTATTATCGCAGTTGTAGTTGTTGCTATTGGATTTATCTTATGGCAACAATTTAAGCCTGATGGATATGGTTCAGATTTTACTAGCGGTAATGGACGTATCGAAGCAACTGAAATCAATATCTCAGCCAAGTTAGCCGGTAGAATTGAAAAAATTAATGTTGATGAGGGTGATTTTGTTAAAGCAGGCCAACCTTTAGTTGTTATGCAAACAGATACATTACAAGCTCAGTTAAATGAAGCTCAAGCGCAATATCGACAAGCTTTGAGTAATGAAGCAACATCTAGAGCTCAAGTTGCCTTAAAAATGAGTGACAAAGTGGCTGCTTTAGCTGGTGTTACTCAAAGAGAAAGTGATTTAGATATTGCCAATAAGCATTTAGAACGAACAAAAACCCTTTATCAAAAAGGGGCAATTTCAGTTCAACAATTTGATGATGATACCGCTAAAGTAAATAGTGCAAAAGCAGCATTAGACTCTGCTAAATCACAAGTTACCGCTGCCGATGCAGCCATTGAAGCTGCACAAGCCGGAGTAGAAAGTGCTAAATCAGCTATAAACGTAGCGCAAGCAAATATTAATCAAATCCAAGCGGATATTGATGACAGTACATTAACTGCACCAGTTGATGGACGTATTCAATATCGCATTGCTCAACCCGGTGAAGTTTTACCTTCAGGCGGTAAAGTGTTAAATCTGGTTAATCTTTCAGATGTTTATTTAACTTTCTTTTTACCTGAAACAATTGCAGGTAAAGTCGGAATTGGTGACGAAGTAAGATTGGTTCTTGATGCTTTACCCAATAAAGCAATTTCAGCCAAAATTTCATTTGTCTCAAGCGTTGCGCAATTTACGCCTAAAACTGTTGAAACTAAAGATGAACGTCAAAAACTCATGTTTAGAGTGAAAGCACAATTAAGCCCAGAATTGTTAAAATGCTATATAACTCATGTTAAAACCGGTCTTCCTGGTGTGGCTTGGGTAAGACTAGATCCTAATACGGAGTGGCCTTCAGGTTTATCTGATGTTGCAAAATGCCAAACTAAATAATTGGAGATAGCATATGTCAGAGTCAAATAAAAAGGATTTGACGTTACTTGCTGAAGGTAAGGCCATTGATGATGCTGTTGTAAATGTAAGTAATGTATCGTTACATTATAAAAAAACGTGTGCGCTTAATGATGTTAGTATTGCCATCCCGCCTAGATGTATGGTGGGACTGATTGGTCCTGATGGTGTTGGTAAATCTAGCTTATTATCATTAATAGCGGGCGCACATGTCATTCAAGAGGGATTAGTTTACGTTTTAGATGGTGACATGAAAGATAAATCCCATCGTAAAAACGTCTGTACCCGTATTGCTTATATGCCACAAGGATTAGGGAAAAACCTTTATCCTACACTTTCAGTCGAAGAAAATTTACAATTTTTTGCTCGTTTATTTGGTAACGATGCTGCTGAAAGGCGACGTCGTATTGATGAGTTAACTAAAAGCACTGGGTTGTATCCTTTTTTATCTAGACCCGCTGGTCGCCTTTCTGGAGGGATGAAACAAAAAGTCAGCTTATGTTCTGCCTTGATTCATGATCCTGATTTACTTATTCTTGATGAACCAACAACAGGGGTCGATCCTCTTTCTCGCGCGCAATTCTGGCAATTAATCAATAAAATTCGTGAACAACGACCACAAATGAGCGTGATTGTTGCAACAGCTTATATGGATGAAGCGCAAAACTTTGATTGGCTGGTTGCAATGTATGGCGGTAAGATTCTTGAAACAGGCACGCCTCAAGCATTATTAGCCAAAACTGGTAAAGATAATTTAGATGATGCCTTTATTCAATTGATGCCAGAAGATGCTAGAGAAGGTTATGAATCGGTTGAAATTCCCCCATTAGATTTAAATAAAGATTTACAAGTGGCGATTGAGGCAAAAGGTTTAACCAAGCAATTTGGTGATTTTGTTGCGGTTGACCATGTTAACTTTTCAATCAAACAAGGCGAAATATTTGGTTTTTTAGGATCTAATGGTTGCGGTAAATCCACAACGATGAAGATGTTAACAGGGTTATTACCAATATCCTCAGGTGAAGCTTGGTTATTTGGTAAACCGGTTGATGCAAGTGATATTAATGTTAGACGTCATTTAGGTTATATGTCTCAGGCTTTTTCGCTTTACAGTGAATTAACGGTTGAACAAAACTTAGTTTTACATGCCCGTCTATTTGGTATTGAAGAAAGCAAAATTCCTGCAAGAGTTGAGGAGTTAGTTAAGCGTTTTGGCTTGGAAAATGAATTAAAAAGTTTACCAGATAGTCTACCGTTAGGGGTTAAGCAAAGACTTTCTTTATCTGTTGCGGTGGTTCATAATCCTGAGATTCTTATCCTAGATGAACCGACTTCCGGGGTTGATCCCATTGCTCGGGATGACTTTTGGCGTTTAATTATCGAACTTTCCCGAAAAGATAAAGTTACGGTATTTATTACTACCCATTTTATGAATGAGGCGGCACGCTGTGATAGGATTTCACTTATGCATGCAGGTAAAGTATTAGCCAGTGATACTCCTGATAATATCATCAATTCCAAAAATGCTAAAACGCTGGAAGAAGCTTTTATTCGTTATTTAGTTGATGCTGGTGCAGATGATACCAATAGTGATGAAAAAGCAAGTGAAGAGCCTAAAACTTTAACCAATAAACAAGCTAATACAACGCAAGATGCTCAC
This sequence comes from Gilliamella sp. wkB195, assembly GCF_001690445.1. Classification (NCBI taxonomy): domain Bacteria; kingdom Pseudomonadati; phylum Pseudomonadota; class Gammaproteobacteria; order Orbales; family Orbaceae; genus Gilliamella; species Gilliamella sp. wkB195. The sequence goes on along the minus strand of NZ_LZGP01000008.1, from coordinate 12,399 downwards.
CTACAGGGATTTAGCTTAACTCGGATGATTGGGTGTATGTGGCGTGAAACTTTAGAGCTATCGCGCGATCCATTGCGAGCTTTGTTGGCACTTTTAGGTTCAGCTATCTTAATGTTGGTTATGGGCTATGGTATCACCATGGATGTAGAAGATTTAAATTTTGCGGTGTTAGATCGTGATCAAACTATTACCAGTCAAAATTATATTACCAATCTTTCTGGATCTAAGCGCTATTTTATCGAGAAACCGCCAATCCTTGATTATGATGATATGGATCATAGGATGAGAAGTAATGAGATAGCATTAGCTATTGAGATTCCACCAAATTTTGGTCGAGATATTCAACGTGGTGATCCGGTTAGTATTGGAATATGGATTGATGGTGCAATGCCTTTGCGTGCCGATACGATTAAAGGATATGTACAAGGAATGCATCTTGCTTGGTTAAGTGACAAAATTAAAATGACTACTGGAACAACATCGAGTTCATTGGCAAATATCGAAACTCGATATCGTTATAATCCCGATATCAAAAGTTTACAAGCTATGGTACCTGCGGTTATTCCTATTTTATTATTAATGATTCCATCGATGTTAGCTGCACTATCCGTAGTACGTGAAAAAGAGATGGGGTCGATAATTAACTTATATGTTACGCCTGTTACCAAAACTGAATTTTTATTAGGTAAGCAGGTTCCATATATTGTGATTTCGATGCTTAGCTTTTTATTATTGCTGCTTATGGCGGTTACAATATTTGGCGTACCAATTAAAGGCAGCTTGTTGACTTTGTGTTTGGCTGGATTAGCTTATTGTATTATTGCAACAGGCTTTGGATTACTTGCTTCGACAGTTACACGCAGTCAAATTGCGGTTATCTTTTTAACCTGTGTTGGTACCATGTTACCAGCGATACAATTTTCTGGTTTGCTTAATCCGGTTGCATCTTTAGAAGGTAGTGGACGATATATTGGTGAAGTTTATCCAACAACTCATATGCTTATTATTGCTCGAGGAGTCTTTAATAAGGCATTAGGATTTTTTGATTTACATAACTCAATATTTGCCTTGCTGATCACCATACCGATTATACTTGGTGCAAGTATATTCCTCCTCAAGAAACAAGAAGGATAGATATTATGCAAAGTTTTATTAATATTTATCGCTTAGGCATTAAAGAGTTATGGGGATTGATTCGTGATCCAATTATGTTGCTGTTAATTGCCTACTGTTTTACGCTTGATATCTATACTGCAGCAACAGCAACTTCAGACTCGCTTCATCATGCGTCGATTGCGGTAGTTGATGAAGATGATTCGCCATTATCCAGACAAATTATTGCGGCGTTTTATCCACCCATGTTTAACCAACCGGTAAAACTAAACTCTATGGATGAAGTTGATCGAGGTATGGATACCGATAGTTATACTTTTGCATTGAATATTCCGCCTAACTTTCAACGCGATGTGTTAAATAATCAAAGTCCAGAAATTCAACTTAATATTGATGCAACACGAATGGGGCAGGCTTTTGTTGGGAATGGTTATATTACCCAAATTGTGACCAACGAAATAACAAAATATTTCAATCAAATCGATAAACCCACCAGTTTGCCGGTGAATATTGAAGTTCATGCTGCATTTAATCCAAACTTGACCCGTTCTTGGTTTGGTTCCGTTATGGAAATCATCAATATTGTGACCACGTTGTCGATTATTTTAACTGGCGCAGCTTTAATGAAGGAGCGTGAACATGGTACTATCGATCACTTGCTTTCAATGCCAGTTACACCACTTCAAATCATGATATCAAAAGTTTGGTCGATGGGGCTTGTCGTGCTTGTTTCAACATGGGGGGCACTCTTAGTTGTTGTTCATGGTTGGCTAAATGTTCCGATTGAAGGTTCGATTACCTTGTTTTTAATTGGGGCTGCTCTACATTTATTCGTGACAACGTCACTTGGTATTTTTATGGCTACTGTCGCTAAATCAACAGCACAATTTGCCATGTTATTTATTTTGATTCTTCTACCTTTACAAATGCTTTCTGGTGGTAGTACACCACGTGAAAGTATGCCTGAGGTGGTCCAAAATATCATGCTGTTTGCACCAACAACGCATTTTGTTGAATTAGGGCAAGCAATTTTGTATCGAGGAGCTGGCTTTAGTGTTGTTTGGACATCTTATGCTTGGTTATTAGCTATTGGTAGTGTGTTCTTTCTTATTGCGCTTAAACGCTTTCGTAGTTCAATTGTTAATATGGGTTCTTAGAATAAACGTGCTGAACATAAGATTCAATCGGTTTTGTTCAGCACTTAAAAATATGGATATACTTGTTTGAAGTAATCAAATATATCCATTGTTTAAATTATTATTAATTACCTATTTAGCAAAAGGTAACTCTTCCCAACGAGTTGTATACCGCTGGCTAAGCATATCTCGCTTGATTTGCCAAGCTGCGGTTTGTCTTATACCGCCTAAGTGAATAGTATTTTTTCCCATCTTTTGATTAATGTAATCCATTGTTTTCATTAGCTGTTCACTTTTTTGCGTTTCTGATATGTCAGGAATAAATAAATCGGATTGGCAATAATCATCTTTAGCTTTTAGATCAAGTAGCATCACACCTAATTTCATAAATAAAAAGCCTTTTTTATAAATGGATTGTAATCCTTTTTGAGCGGCATGAATGATTAATCTCGAATCATCAGTTGTTGACAATAATGGAACAACAATTGATGGATTATATTGAGGTAATTCTGGCCGAAATCGATTAGTCTTTAAAAAGACCAGTACTGCACTAGCAACTGATTTTTGCTTTCTTAGTTTTTCTGCACCACGGCTTGCATGTACTCGAATTGCTTCTTGTATATCAAATAGATCACTCGTTAAATGACCAAAGCTACGCGATGTCATAATATTTTTTTTAGGTGTAGATAAATCATCTAATTCAATGCAGTTAATACCACGTAGTTCAAGTACTGTACGTTCAAGGACAACAGAAAATAACGGTCTAATTTGTTTCAAATTAGCTTGATGTAAGTCCCAAGCGGTATGAATATCTAATACTTTTAACCGTTGAGCAATTCGCCAACCAACGCCCCATATATCTTCAATTGAGAATTGCTTTAATATCGTCTTTATCGCTTCTTGATTAGTCGGTAAACAATAAACACCTTGATGAATTGGCTGTTTTTTTGCGATATGATTAGCTAATTTTGCTAACGTTCGAGTTGGTGCAATACCAATACTCACCGGGATACCTGTATCACGCTTTACTATTGTTTTTAAATTTTGACAATGAGTTAACACATTGTTAAATCCATTTAAATGGATGAATGCTTCATCGATAGAGTAAGGTTCAATATCTGCAGTATAATGACGAACGGTATCAAATACCCGCTGACTCATATCGCCATAAAGCTCATAATTAGAACTCAATAATTTAATTTTTTTTCTAATTTTGGGTTCAATTTTGTAGGCAGGCATTCCCATTGGTACTAAGGGTTTTAATTCATTAGAACGGGCGATTACGCAACCATCATTATTAGATAAGATACCAATGGGTTTTCCTTCTAATTTGGGATTAAAGACTCGTTCACATGATGCATAAAAATTATTACAATCAATTAGCCCAATCATGAATGTCCTCGCTTTCGTAGGGAGTGAATCGTATGTATTACGACCCCCCAAATATGGACTTCTTTCCCTGTTAGTGAAATAGGTGGATAAAGTCTATTGCCTGATACTAAATGATGTTCGCCATTAATAAAACTTAAACACTTACAAGTTAGTTCACCGTCAACAGCGGCGACAACAATATCATCTATTTTCGGTTCTAAAGATCGGTCAACAACAAGCAGATCACCACTGTAAATACCATAATCAATCATTGAGTCACCAATCGCTTTAATATAATAAGTCGCACTAGGGTGCTTAACTAAATGGCTAGTTAAATCTAGTTTTGTTTCTAAATAATCATCAGCAGGTGAGGGAAATCCAGCTCTTACTGGTGTATTAACTAAAGGCAAATAAGTCGCGAGAGAGCTATTAGCTTGCCCAAGAACAACACAATATTTATTCAAGAAAACACTCCTAAAAAACAATAAAAAACGAATAGTGGAGATCTATTCGCATAAAAAAAAGATATATGCATAAATATACAGTATAAAATACTTAATTCAATAAAAACGAGTGTAAAAAATTAAAAATAGATTACTAAAAAAAGATAATCTGTTGTTTTACAAGTAAAGTTGCTAGCTAAACGACTTAGGTGCTTACTTTTCAATTTATCGAGAGATAAATTAAATTCAAATTTTGCTATTTATTTCTACCCAAAAAACCTATACTTCGTAATCCTCATATGATAATGATTATCATTACTATTTATGTGGATAATATTAATTTAGTCGTGTTTTTTAATAACATGCTTTTTAAAAAGGAACGAGGTATGGGATATAAAAAAATAAGTATATTATTGCTCTGTATGAGTTTTTCTCTTCAAGCGGAACCTTCAAGGGGCGAGAATACTTCATCAGAAGATGAATCACAAATAAAAAGAAATAAAGATAACGTAAGTAGTGAAGATATTGATGATGTGATTACCGTTATAGCAAGATCACAAGATCAATTGAAAAAAATTAATAGCGTTATTGCCGGTCGTTCAACACTTACATCAGGTTTGATAGAACAAAAGCAAGCGGATAATGTAGCCGAATTACTCAATACATTACCGGGCGTGAGCGCTGCAGGTTCGGTTAGACCGGGTGGACAGACGTTGAATATTTGGGGATTTGGTAAAGTAGAAGATGTAAAAATTATTGTTGATGGTGCGCAAAAAGGTTTCCAAAAATACCAGCAAGGCTCGGTTTTTGTTGAGCCGGAATTACTTAAACGGGTGGAAGTGAATAAAGGCCCGCATGATGTCAAATTTGGTAATGGTGGCTTTGGTGGGGTAGTAACAATGGAAACTAAAGATGCGATTGATTTACTCGATCCTGATAAATATGTTGGCGCTTTGGTTAAATATAGTTTCCATTCAAATAATCATCAAAATATGGTAACAAGTGCTGTTTATGGTAGAACAAAAGATGATATGTTTGATGGGCTGTTTTACTACACTAACCGCGATAGTGGCAATTTTAAAAGACCGGATGGTTCTCGATTTGAATTCTCAGAAGATGATATGGACACGTATATGGGGAAATTAAATTTTAGACCTAATGAAGAGCATACGTTCACGATATCCGGTATCCGCTCAAAACGAGATTCATGGCAGCCGTGGGCAGCAAAATATGTTGAAAAGATGACGCCACCAACTGCTGCCCAAATTAAAAAATATGGATATAGAGCAGCTTGGTTACGAAAATTAGTCAAACGTGATCAAACAGATGAATCAGCGCAATTTAAATGGAACTATCAACCAACTTATAATCCATTAGTCGATTTTACCTTACGTGCCACATATTCAAAAACAAAGCAACATGATATGAGGCCGACCAAATATAATCCGGTTGCTTCTTTAGGTACCATGGGCAATGAGAGTTGGGTCAGTTACACTGATAAAACTGTTGAGCTTGAAAATAACAGTATTTTTACTACAGGACCAATTGATAATCTTCTAAAAATTGGTGCGCAAGTGCATTTGCATGATCGTGATACCTTGATGTATTACAAAAATTACGAGAAGAAACCCAATTATAATCATGGCTATTTTCAACCTGCTTATATGCCTTCTGGAAAACAACAAACTTATAGTTTTTATCTACAAGATGAATTATCGATTAGCAATTTTGTCTTAACGCCAAGCCTTCGATACGATTATGTTCGTAATCATGGTAAGAAAAATTATGCATCAGCTTATAATGATCCCGATCCGCGTTATGGACACAATTATGCGCCAGTTACCTATACTGGTTGGACGCCAAGACTCGGTTCATATTGGCAAGCGACAGAAAATATCGGTTTTTTTGGTGATATCAGTTATGCATGGCAAGCACCGACTGTTGATGAAACTTATGAGGTTCAATTCACCCCTAAAAATGGCGGTAGTGGTAAAATCTCTGCAACCAGTCGCAATTTGAAAAAAGAGCGTGATTTATCAATCCGATTGGGAAATATCCTCGATTTCAATAATCTAATGTTAAAAGATGATAAATTACAAGTTCGAAGCACATTATTTAGACAGCGTGTTACTAACGAAATTTTTGTTACTCGTGGTTTTAATGGCTCCATTTGTGGCCCCGGTAGATTGTGCCCAGTTGGACAATCTAATTATCGAAATCTGCCCGGTAAGTTAGTGGTAAACGGATTTGAACTAGAAACTTTTTATGATAGTAAATATTGGTTTGCCAGTGCAACGTACTCAATTCAAAAAGGAGAGCGAGACACCGCGCCACAAGCTCCATGGATGCATAACAAAACTTATGTTGCGACAATTTCACCTCGTACAGCAACTTTAACTACCGGTTTTAAAATTCCTCAATGGAATTTAAGAGCAGGTTGGAATGCTCAATTTGTCAGAAAACAAGATCGAACAGGATCAGAAGATAGAAACCATGATGGGCTTGCTGATCTTGGGGCGTATGGTTTAGGTCGTTCATCAGGTTATTCATTACATAATTTATTTGCAACCTGGCAGCCAACATTTTTACCGAAAGCTGAAGTTAAACTGGCCGTTGATAATATCTTTAACAAAGATTATCGACTATATTTAGGTGAAAATACTTATGGTTTAGCACGCAACTTTAAAGCAAGTTTTTCATATAAATTTTAATACTTATCTAGCGTTAAGTTGATAAGTTTAAACAATTAAAAAGTATTGCAGGTTAAACTATTAAAAAATAGTATTGATGCCTTATATAAATAAGGCATCAATAAAAATCACTGAGTTGTTAAACACATAATAAGCATTTCAAAAAGATCTAATATGATCATTGTTAATTTTTCGCCACATCCGATTGAATCAGCATTAAACGATTAAAAGAGGGGTGTGAGTGCTGATTGATATATGAATTATATTAGCTTCATACATATCTCAAATTAAATAATTTTCGATATTGAAATTACTCGTCGCTTTTTTTAATGACCTTATCGTGCTTTTCATCAAGTTTGAATATCGTGATATTTCAATAAAAGACCTAAGTTAATTAATGAAAATTTTTCATTAGTGCATGTTGTTTTACCTACTTTATCATTGTAGTAAGCTGTTTAATAATAGGCTAAATACAATAACTGAGGTATGAGCTATGAAAAAAACAATAACATTAAATAATGGTATCGAAATGCCTATCTTAGGGTTTGGTGTTTTTCAAATGACCGATAAGAAAGAGTGTGAAACAGCCGTACATGATGCAATTGATTCTGGCTATCGGTTAATTGATACAGCTGCAAGTTACCAAAATGAAACTGAAGTTGGTAATGCTATTCGTGCACATGGGATTGATCGAGCAGAATTATTTATTACGACTAAGTTATGGTTGCAAGATGCCAATTACAATGGTGCTAAGGCTCAATTTGAACGTTCATTAAATCGTTTGCAATTAGACTATGTTGACTTATATTTAATTCATCAACCTTATGGTGATGTTCATGGTGCTTGGCAAGCAATGCAAGAGCTTTATTCAGCAGGTAAAACTCGTGCTATTGGCGTAAGTAATTTTCAACCTGATAGATTAGCTGATTTAACTGCATTTCATTCCATTATTCCTGCCGTAAATCAGATTGAAGTTAACCCATTCCAACAACAGCTTGAAGCCGTGCCTTATATGCAAAAAGAGAGCATAACTCCTCAAGCCTGGGCACCGTTTGCTGAAGGGAAAAATGGTTTATTTACCCATCCGGTGTTAGGTCAAATTGCCGTTAAATATGGTAAAACAATAGGGCAAGTGGTATTACGTTGGTTAGCACAACGAGGTATTGCAAGCTTGGCTAAATCTGTGCGTAAAGAGCGTATAATTGAAAATCAAGATATCTGGGATTTTGAGCTTTCGGATAAAGATATGCAACAAATAGCAGCGCTTGATACAAATACAAGTCAATTTTTTGATCATCGAGATCCGCAAAAAGTAAAATGGTTAACCAGCCGGAGATTAGATGTTTAAATTTTTAGTTATTGAGGCTAATTTGACATAAATAGATTGACAGTTTCTTTGTAAGATTTAACTAATTTTTCCGCTCGTTCAACGAGTTTTTGACGTATATGCTCAGGCTCTAAACAAATACATTTATGACCTAAGCTTAGTAAAATGCCATAACTGTAGTCATCATCAATAAAGTTAAAATCTACAAGATACTGTTGTCCATTTAATTTCTTAATATCTTTTTCATCACAAAAATCTAAAATACGTTCCAAAAGAGATTCATCTATTAGCAATTTTATTTTAAAAATCTTTTTTTTCATATCCGCTTGGAATAAGGAGAATGCTTCAGGCGTTGTCTGCTTAATAAATTTAGTGTTTGTTTTTCTAATGTTTGACATTTTTGACAATTTAAATACACGAAAGTCATTTTTAGTTAGACAAAAAGCTTGTAAATACCATTCTTTTTCCTTAAAAATAAGTTTATATGGCTCAATTAAACGTGAGGCTTGTTTATTCCTAACACTTAAATAATCAAACGATAAAAGCATTTGTTCTTTCAGTGCCAGTCTTATAATAGATATTTTGTTATCAATATTTTGTTTAGAAAACCAAGGCGATAAATCAATAATAAGTTGATTTAAGTTATTTGTTACTTCATCAAGTTCTTGTTCTGATAAAAAACTCTTAATTTTTTCAAGTGTTCTTAAATTTTCACTTTCTTTGAAAACTGGTGAGGATAATAAGTTGAGGCCTTTTAATAAAACAATGACATCTTCTTTAGTGAATAGACCTTTACTAATTTTATAATTTTTTAAAATACTTATTCCACCTGCACTTCCTTGATAGGTAATAATGGGTATTCCCGCTCCCTCTATAACTTGTATATCTCGGTAAATAGTACGCAATGATACATTTAATTTTTCGGCTAATTCTTTACCACTGATTTTTTCTCTTTGAAGCAAGATCAGGATGATAGTAATTATACGATTAATTTTCATACTCTATGTTTGCAAAATAATTTAGATTGAATTTTAAATATGACATACAGTTGTCATTAATGCCACATCAAAATAGAGATAACTAAAATTAATTGAACTAATTTTTATCACTAAAAGGAAAGAAAAAATGTTTAAACCTAATAGCGTTATTGTTTATGTCAAAAATGTCGATACTAGCACAGAGTTTTACGCAAAAATACTAGGGCGCCCACCTGTTAAAACTTATCCTGGCTTTGCTGTATTTTTATTGAATGATAATTTTATTTTGGGGCTGCAAGAGGCTGATAAAATAACGCCAAAGGCACCCAATCATTATGGTGGTTTTGAGCTGTCATTTAGTGATGTAACAAAAAATGAAGTAGATGAGATTTATGCGACATGGAAAGAACTAAACGTCAAAATTGAACTCGAACCTCAAATGCTCGATTTCGGATACACATTTGTAGGAAATGATCCTGATGGTCATCGACTCCGTGTTTGTGCTACCGACACTTCAAAATTTGAATAAAAAATTATCTTAAGAAATTAAAACAATTGGTGCTTTAAAAAATTTATTTAAGTCATCTTAAAATGAAGCTACAATTCTAAAAAACTGACTGGCTCCACCACCAAACCTAATGGCGAGACAAGCAGCGAAAAGATTAAATTGCTCCTTGAAAGTTGTGGTAATGTCAGTTTTTTAGAATGGATTATGGCGCCTGATAAAAAAGACGATGCTATCAGGAGCAAGAAAAATATAAGAGTTATTTCTTTAATTTTCATAATTCTGATATATCATCTTATAAAAAATAAATGAAATTCCGGAATATACAAATAATGGTAGACGGAGAAAAATTAAATACTATATAACTGACAATTAAACAAGTGAGTTGGACTTTTCCTAATGATTTTTCATTATCATATAAAAAGGGAATTTGGTTTGGTAAAAGTTGAAAGAATGACTATTATCAAGGAGAGATATTTAATAACAACCAATTATGAAAAATAAAAAAATAATCATCTATCTACTATCCATTTTTTTGGTAACAGCCTGCGATAATGCTGTTACAAAAACTCGTTCTACATTTCTTGTTAAGAATGGTAACGAATGGAATATTCAAATTCCTAATTCATGGTGTGCAAAAAAAACAACAGATACACTCGATTATTCAACAATTTATAATCCAAAAACGAAAATGTATCAACCAGTAAGCAAAACAATTGATATAGAAACGTTTGATTTGCTGTTTAATGACATAGAGGATAGAAAAAAGATTAATAATGATTACTGGTTAAGATATAACGAAGGTATGCAAAGTAAGTATTATTTCAAAGATAAACACCATATCTATATTTATACCTGCCATTCCCACGTCAATAGTGAGCTTTTTATAGCTGGCTCATCTTCAGATTATGCGGTGTTAGGAGGAGATTACTTACGTGTTGAAAATGCAATCTACTACAATGGAAAAAAAATAGACGGTGCCGATGTTAATACGTTTAGAACGAAAAATGAGATCCGACATGATTCAGAATGGGACGAAACGATTGGTTTAGATAAAAATTATATTTATATTAATGATAAGCCTATAAAAAGTCGTGAAGAGTTTGATAAAAAATTTGACGATAATTGTATTTATACAGATCCAATACTGAGAGAACAATATTTTGGTGATGGAAAATAACATTTCTTACATTAATAAAAATATGGATGATAGTGTTTAAAGATAGTTTTTATCCCTCAGGAAAAATTAAGCTTATACCTGTCGGTCTGGAATGTTACCTGAAGGATAATATTCAGATTGGAAAATAACCTTTAGTTACCATACGGTGATTCCCTTAAATATTATCCACATCTTTGATGGAATTTAAGAGTAATTAATGATGAAAAAAATTGTATTAAACTATTTTATGAAGCAAGAAAAATAAAGCGACTTCAGTGAATAATAAACTATGTAATAATACATACAAATACTTACTGAATCAAAAATGTACTCCTACAGAAAAAAAGAGATGGAAAGAATGGAAAAAAATAGAATTTAATAAAATAAAAATAGATAGTGCCTGGTTTGCTCCCGACGGAGTAAGGCATCCGGTAACAGGTGCTTCAACTCCTGTGGGTGTACATAATGATATGAAAACTTTTAAGCCTCAAATATAACACAATGAAAAATATTTTATTAATATTATTACTAATCACATTAGTAAACAGTTGCAATATGAAAAATATATGGTGCAAAACAGAAGATGGAAGATATGAAATATGGGGAACAACTCCTTATGATATGACTGAAAGAATAGAAAAAGAAGGCTGTGAATGTTTAAGCGAATCGCTTTTATGGAATCCTAAACCCAAAGCTTTTGATCCGCAACAATTACAAGAAATCAGGCAGGAATTACCCAATTGGGCTATGAACAATATCCCTAATTTTACAACCAAAGATAAGCAAGATTTACAACGGGAATTGACAGTTATGTCAGACACAGATTTATTAAAAAAATTAAAATATAGATATTCTTTTTTTAGATATAGTCGTTATCAAGAAATTTATGTTTATACTTTAAAAATAAAGGGTAAAAATGCTTATTGTATAAATTATAAAGAAGTCTATGACCATTATGAAAATAAAGAAGCCTATCCACCTAATGATGAATTTTATGAAAAATTAAAAAAATATTATCCAATAATCGAAAATGAGGGCTGGGCGAGGAATGAATTTGGAAATAGTGGTGTTGTATATTTTTGATCAAAGACACATCATAAAACGATACCATATATAAGACCTATAAAGGCAACAATTACCCACTTGAAGAGTGGGGGAGTTATGAAAAAAAACAATGGGTTGGCTATTTGTCAAAAGCAAATATAAATGGTGATAGGAAAACATCTATTCAACAACAAGAATGACATGAAAAAAGAGCTATTGGCAGAATGTTTTGGCTTATACAACTCAAAAATGCTGGCTAGATATTGAGGGAATTATAAAAATGAAAAAAATATTGTATATCTTATTATTTACTTTATTCGGATGTAAAGATAATTATCCTCAGGAAAAAGTTGGTTTATATGCTGTTGATATGCTTTATGCCTGTGAATGCCCACAATATAAAATCTTTAAAATAGATAATTTGTCGATAAAAAGGAATCATTTAAAAGATAGAGAACCTTTAGATTTGGATGGTAAAGATAGCGATCTTTCACAAGAACTATCTTATGCTATTAATAAGTCAGAAGACGATAATTTAATTGGAAGAGACATAGATCTAATATTTGCAAATAAAACAGATGAGGAAAAATTTAAAAAACAACAGGGTCTAAACTCAATATGTTATATCTATTAT
>NZ_LZGP01000007.1:0-98835 GCF_001690445.1 Gilliamella sp. wkB195 | reverse complement strand
TAGCTGTCTAAAGCTTCAGCTAATTCAACAATTTTTTCTTCCCATGCTGCATCGCCTTCTAACGCTTTTAACGCTGAACCACGAATTACTGGAGTGTCATCACCTGGGAAATCGTATTGAGATAGAAGTTCACGTACTTCCATTTCAACTAATTCTAATAATTCTTCATCATCAACCATATCGCATTTATTTAAGAATACGATGATGTAAGGAACACCTACTTGACGACCTAATAGAATGTGCTCACGAGTTTGTGGCATAGGACCATCAGTTGCTGCTACGACTAAAATAGCACCGTCCATTTGTGCCGCACCAGTGATCATGTTTTTAACATAGTCAGCATGGCCCGGACAGTCTACGTGTGCGTAGTGACGAGTTGGTGTATCGTATTCAACGTGTGAAGTGTTGATGGTGATACCACGTGCTTTTTCTTCTGGTGCATTATCGATTTGATCGAATGCGCGAGCTTGACCGCCGTATTTTTTAGAAAGTACAGAAGTAATAGCTGCTGTTAAAGTTGTTTTACCATGGTCAACGTGGCCGATTGTACCAACGTTAACGTGGGGTTTTGTACGTTCAAATTTTTCTTTAGACATTTATAGTCCCTCAATGTAATACAAATCGGTGGTGAATCACCACATTAACCAAGTATCATATTTAGTTTTAACATAATACTAATTTAAAATTAGCTTTGCATAATAACAGATAAAGCCATCTAGTGACAAGCTTTAAAGCTATCAAATATAATTTTTTTAGAAGTTTAGGAAAGTAACAAGAATGGTGCTGATAGGCAGATTTGAACTGCCGACCTCACCCTTACCAAGGGTGCGCTCTACCAACTGAGCTATATCAGCAATTGGAGCGGGCAGCGGGAATCGAACCCGCATCATCAGCTTGGAAGGCTGAGGTAATAGCCATTATACGATGCCCGCATGTTCAAACTCGGCTACCTAAATGCTTCAATTAGCAATTGCTAATGTTAGATAATGGTGGTGGGGGAAGGATTCGAACCTTCGAAGTGTGACACGGCAGATTTACAGTCTGCTCCCTTTGGCCGCTCGGGAACCCCACCCCGAATCATTATAAACTGTTTACTTAGGAAAATGGTGCCGGCTGCCGGAATCGAACTGGCGACCTACTGATTACAAGTCAGTTGCTCTACCTACTGAGCTAAGCCGGCCTAAGTGCTGCGCATTATGGACTAGAACATTTAACCTTGCAAGCAAAAAAAACATTTTTTTTATTGTTTGCTTAAAAAAAAATCAAAAATATAAAAAAAACCTGAAATATAGACTATTTCAGGTTTTTATTTAATCAAAAATAATGTGTTAAATTATTTCTTTTTTGTCGCTTTTTTAGTCGTTGCTTTTTTCTTAGTTGAAGCAACACCTTTAGCTGCTGTATGTACTGCTACATCTTCGCTGATATCACCTTTATCTTGATATGCACGACCGTAATAAGTATCAAGTAGAATTTGTTTCAATTCTGCAATTAAAGGATAACGAGGGTTAGCACCTGTACATTGATCATCAAATGCATCAACTGCAAGTTGGTCAACTTGAGCTAAGAAAGCTTTTTCATCAATACCAAACTCTTTAATAGAGAATGGAATTTCAAGATCTTTTCTTAATTGATCTAACCAACCAATTAATTTCTCAACTTTCTTCTCGTCTTTGTCTGATGCAGCAGTTAAGCCTAAGTGGTCAGCAATTTCAGCATAACGTCTAACGGCTTGAGGATAACCATATTGGCTAAACGTACCTTGTTTAGTTGGTTTATCTGTTGCATTGAAGCGAACAACATTACTAATCAGCATTGCATTTGCCACACCATGAGGGATATGGAATGCAGCACCAATTTTATGCGCCATTGAGTGACAAACACCTAAAAATGCTTGAGCAAATGCAACACCAGCTAACGTTGCAGCACTATGCACTTTTTCACGAGCAACTGGGTTTTTAGCCCCTTCTTTATAGCTTGTAGGTAGATATGCTTTCAATATGCTCAATGCTTGTAATGCTTGTCCATCAGAGAACTCGCTTGCCATAATTGACACATAAGCTTCTAAGGCATGAGTTACCGCATCATAACCACCTGCAGCACAAAGTGATTTAGGCATATTCATTACTAAGTTAGCATCAACAATTGCCATATTTGGTGTAATTGCATAATCAGCTAATGGATATTTTTGGCCAGTTGCATCATCTGTTACTACCGCAAACGGTGTAACTTCAGAACCAGTACCAGAAGTAGTTGTCACACAAATTAATTTGGCTTTTTTACCCATATTAGGGAAATGACAAGTACGTTTACGGATATCCATAAAGCGCAATGCTAATTCATCAAATTTTGTTTCTGGATGTTCATAAAGTACCCACATAATTTTTGCGGCATCCATTGGAGAACCACCACCTAAAGCAATAACAGTATCCGGTTGGAATGCTATCATTGAGTCAGTACCTTTACGAACAACACTTAATGTTGGGTCTGCTTCAACATCAAAGAAAGTTTCACAAATTACACCACGTTCTTCAAGTTGATCGGTAATTTGTTTTGAGTAACCATTGTTAAATAAGAATTTATCGGTTACTAAAAATACGCGTTTGGCACCTTGTTCAATTACTTCATTTAAAGCAACTGGAAGTGAGCCACGTTTAAAATAGATAGAACTTGGTAATTTGTGCCATAACATGTTTTCTGCTCTCTTAGCGATTGTTTTCTTGTTGATTAAGTGTTTCGGACCGACATTTTCTGAGACCGAGTTACCACCCCAAGAACCACATCCTAGTGTTAAAGATGGCGCTAAATCAAAGTTATATAAATCACCAATACCACCATGAGCAGCTGGTTGATTAATTAAAATACGACATGTTTTCATTTTACTACCAAAGTAAGCAATACGATCACGATTGCTATCTTGGTCAGTATAAAGCACAGAGGTATGACCCATACCGCCCATTTCAACTAATTTTTCAGCTTTATCTACTGCTTCATTGAAATCTTTTGCTTTAAACATAGCTAAAGTTGGAGAAAGTTTTTCATGAGCAAATGGTTCCGATAAGTCAACTTTACTCACTTCACCAACAAGCACTTTTGCACCTGCAGGCGCTTTAAATCCAGCTAATTCAGCAATTTTAGTTGCTGGTTGACCAACGATATTAGCATTTAAGGCTCCTTTATCATTTAAGATAATACCTTGTACTGCTTTGGTTTCCTTAGCATTTAAAATATAAGCGCCATATTGTTTTAATAAATTACGAACTTCGTCATAGACAGAATCAACAACAACAATAGCTTGTTCTGAAGCACAAATCATACCGTTATCAAATGTTTTAGACATCAACACTGATGCAACGGCACGTTTTAAGTCAGCTGTTTCATCAATTATTACAGGAGTATTACCTGCTCCAACACCTAATGCTGGTTTACCAGAACTGTAAGCTGCTTTAACCATACCTGGACCACCAGTAGCTAAGATAGCAGACACATTATCATGATGCATCAATGCATTAGATAATTCGATAGATGGTTCATCAATCCAACCAATAATATCTTTTGGAGCACCAGCTTTAATTGCAGCATTTAGCACAATTCGAGCTGCTTCAATGGTAGATTTTTTAGCGCGAGGATGAGGTGAAAATACGATAGCATTACGAGTTTTTAAACTAATTAGTGATTTAAAAATCGCTGTTGATGTTGGGTTTGTAGTTGGAACGATACCACAAATAATCCCTAATGGTTCAGCTACAGTGATAGTGCCATATGGCTCATTTTCAGCAACAACACCACAAGTCTTATCATTGCGATATTTATTAAGAATATACTCAGCAGCAAATAGGTTTTTGATAACTTTATCTTCAACAATTCCCATTCCTGATTCAGCAACAGCTTGCTGAGCAAGAGGGATTCGAGCTGCGGCTGCAGCTGTTGCTGCTGCTACGAAGATTTTATCAACTTGCTCTTGAGTATAAGTAGAATAAGTTTCTTGAGCTTTTTTCACTCGAGTCATTAACTCATTTAACTCATTCATATTGGTTACTGCCATAGATTTCTCCTTGAAAATTAAAAAATAAACTTGGATCGTTTGGCGTCTTCCTTGAACATATTTATAATAGCAAAACGAAATTGTGGAATATCGTAAATCAGTTTTTTACTTAATACAATAAGATATTTAACAAAAAATGAATGTTCTTTAAAAGAATAAAATTTATTATTACTTTAAGCGAATTAAATTTGAAGATTTTAAAAAAATATAATTAATTAGCTAAAGAAAGCAAAATTGTTTCTTTAGCTAAATTAAATTAAAAATCAAACATTAATTAACTTATCTAATACATAACTCACAGCCACAAAACCAAAAGTCGCTGTCACGGTAGTAATAGCGCCAAATCCGGACTGACAATCCATTTTCTTACTACCTTCTGCTTGGCTTTTAGTGGAACAAACCTGACCATTTTGTGCTGGATAAGTTAACTGCTCAGTCGAAAAGACGCACG
The DNA here is from genome assembly GCF_001690445.1 of Gilliamella sp. wkB195. Lineage (NCBI taxonomy): Bacteria > Pseudomonadati > Pseudomonadota > Gammaproteobacteria > Orbales > Orbaceae > Gilliamella > Gilliamella sp. wkB195. The sequence goes on along the minus strand of NZ_LZGP01000007.1, from coordinate 94,339 downwards.
CAATGGCATACTTACCTTTGCTATCTTTATTGAGTTTATAATCATTTTTTAAGCGCTCACGCAATTTAGCCGCTAACGGGTCTTGAACGGTTTTGGCTAAATCAGCAATTTTAATTTTGGTCGGATCTTTTTGGCCGCCTGCGCCACCAATGGTGATAACTTTTAATTTATTTCGCTTGCAGTGCGCTAAAAGCGCAGCTTTATCACGCACGCTGTCAATGGCATCAATAATAAAGTTGAAGCGAGGGTTTTGTTTCGACCCTAAATAGTTTGCAACATTATCCGGACTGATAAAATCATCGATGACATTGACGATGCATTGAGGATTGATCTGTAAAATTCGTTCAGCCATAACAGCAGTTTTAGCTTTACCAATATTGATATTTAACGCATGAATTTGTCGATTAGTATTGGTGATACACACATCATCCATATCAATTAAGGTAATTTGCCCAATACCACTACGCGCAAGGGATTCGGCCACCCATGACCCAACACCACCAATACCAATGACACAAATATGAGCTTGTGAAAATTGCGTTAATGCTGCTTCACCATAGAGCCTTGCAATACCGCTAAAACGTTGAAAGTAGGATTCTGATTTCATAATTGATTATCGAAGGTGCTTATCGTTAAACACCCAACACTCCAAAAACTTGTTTACCAATAATAAAGATAATTTGCTTTGCTAACTAATTTATATATAAATAATGTCGATAAATTCGTTTTCAAGGACTCAAGTTGCAATATATGCTTTGCAAGGCACTTTAAATGTATATCCCGATGATGCGCAACCAGTGGGATATTATTTGTCATTAATTGTATTCGTTTCAATTATTTGTTTTTCCTAAAATATAGCTGGTTAATTATGCTTAATAAAGAGGAAAAGCAAATGCGCAAACCTAAAAAATTACTCAACGATCCTAACAATGTCAGGCAAGAAGTGATGCAAGGCTTAGTATATGGATATAATGGCAAACTCACTGCAATTCCAAACTACTTTGCAGTTTATGGCAATCACATCACAGATGATCAAGTTGTGGTTATTTCCGGCGGCGGAAGTGGTCACGAGCCAACTTTTGCCGGCTTTATCGGTGAAGGTAGCATTGACGGCTGTGCACTGGGCGAAGTGTTTACCTCGCCCTCACCTGATCAAATAATTGAAGTGACCAAAGCCACACATCAAGGTCATGGCGCACTATTTTTATATGGTAACTATTCCGGAGACGGGATGAATTTTGATATTGCTGCCGAAATTTTAGCCGAAGAAAATATTACCACCAAAACTATTCGCGCAACCGATGATATTGCTTCGGCTCCGCTTTCTAAAATCTCAGATCGTCGGGGCGTTGCCGGTATTATGTTTCTTTATAAAATAGCTGGCGCGGCGGCGCAATTGGAAAAATATGATCTTGACCAGCTTTATCAAGTGGTAGCAAAAGCCAATAACAACATACGCACTATTGGTGTAGCGCTTGATGGTTGCGCTTTGCCTCAGTCGAATAACTTTAACTTTGAACTGGCAGATAACGAAATTGAAATTGGAATCGGTATTCATGGTGAAGCCGGATTACGCCGTCAAACAATGACATCCACCGACGATGTGGTTAAAGAGATGATAGATAGGTTGTGTGACGATCTGCCTTTTGTGCGTACCGATCGGGTGTGCGTACTGATTAATAATCTAGGCGCAATGAGTAACACCGAACTTTTAATTATTGCCAGAAAAGTCGGTATTGAACTCGATTCTCGAGGCATGATTAGCCATGATATTGCTATTGGTCATTTTTGTACCTCACTGGAAATGTCCGGCTTTTCGATCACCTTAATGAAATTAGATCAGCAGTTACAACACCTTTATGACCTACCCTGCCAAACCTTAGGATGGAGAAAATAGAATGAACTTGTTACAACTACGTAAAATGATGTTATTTGTCGCCGAAAAAATGGTAGAAAGTGAGCCAACATTAACCGCTTTAGATCAAATTGTTGGCGACGGCGATCATGGTATTGGTATGAAGCGAGGATTTGCGACATTAATAATACTGTTACAAGATGATCAGTTTAAGCCAAATGATATTGGTGATTTTTTCAATCAAGTTGGTACAAAATTAATGACCAGTATGGGCGGCGCTTCCGGCGCAATATTTGGCACTTTATTTAGAGCTGGCGGTAAAAGTATTATTGGTGAGGAAGAATTTAACACCAGCACATTAGCAACACTACTTAATCAAGGTTGGCAAGCCGTCTATCAGCGAGGCAATGCTAAACCGGGTGATAAGACCATGGTTGATGCTTTAGCAGCTGCGGCAACCAGCGCAAATGAATTATGCCAATTACCCTTGAAAGAGGCGTTACCTAAAATTGCCCAATCAGCAATGGAAGGCGCAGAGCAAACCAAACAGATGATAGCGGTATTTGGTCGAGCTAAAAACTTAGCTGAACGTGCTATTGGTCATATGGATCCGGGCGCTGTTTCAATGGCTTATATTTTAAAATATATGAATGAATATATTCAGATGTCTTAAAAAAATAAATCCGCTAACAGTGTTGGCGGATTTATTAACTTATTTGTTTCTGACATTTAGTCGTGACTTTTCCTGACTTTCATTATCCAGCTACCCTATTGTTTAAATTTTATCTGGGAAGGATATGCCCAACTTTGTAACTCCTGCGGTGGGAATCCACCCGGATCTTTACCACCATTAATCAACAATGCGTGATAATAAATCTCTGCCATTTCTTCAATGTAGGCCGCTTTTAATACCGCTTCATAAGGATCTTTATCCACCGCAATGGCGCCATGTTTTTCCATTAAAATGGCATCGGCTCGCTTAATTGGCTCAATGACACTAGTTGACAGTTCCGGCGTACCAGGGCGACCATATGGCGCAACCGGAATCACGCCGTCTTTTAAATTCAAAATAGCACACTCATAAACAACTGCCGGAATGGGCTTTGCTAATACCGCAAATGCCGTTGCAAAAATTGAGTGGGTGTGTGAAACGGCAAACACATCCGGACGAGCCTTATAAATTTCCAAATGCATCAAACATTCACTAGTCGGTCTTAATCCGGATTGCGCTTCAATCACATTAGCATCTAGATCCATAACCACAATATCACGTGCGGTTAATAGCTGTTTATCAATGGTTGTTGGGGTAACTAGCACATAGCCGGTCTGTTTGTCCCGAACACTTGAATTACCTGCTTTATGTTTACAAAGTCCCCATTCACTGGATTTCTTAGCCATATCGACAACATATTGTTTTTGAATCTCTAACATTTTAACACTCCTTTTTAGGCAAAATATTCATTGATAGCGGGCAAATAATTCCCAAATTTCTTGATTATTTTTGGCTTGGCGTAAATGGGTTGAACCGTCATGAAGTTCTAATAACTCATTTAATTGCGCCAATGCTTTAAGATGTTTTTGTGGATTGTTGGTCGCTAGCACTACAATTAAATCGGCTTGCATATAGCCACCAATATCGATTTTGTCGGGTAACCTAAGTAGCGACATGGCAACTTGATTGACACCATCATCAATACCGGCATGCGCAATAATTAACCCTTCAACCAGCATAATGTAGGGCTGTTCAAATTGGATTTTATTGATCATTCGTTCCAGATAATAACGTTCAATAAATTGTCCGTTTAATAGTGGTTTAGCCGCTAATTCCAGTGCCTGTTGCCATGAAATATCGGCTGTTTGGGCAAGGTAGATATGCTCTTTTTGCATTAAATCCGCCAGCGAAGGGATCTCTTGTTGGTTGATTCGTAGCGGATTGTCATTGAGTTCATCATTATACAGGTAGGCGGTAAGCTCTTTTTGTAGCGCCTTTCTGTCTTTTATATGGGTGAACTTTTCAACAATTAACATCAGTTCTTCAACTTGGATAATGCTTGGGTCAATCCCTTGTAATGTGCCAATAACTTGGTTACGCAATGCGTTTTTATGCAAATTATTCAACGAAGGGTTAACAATAAAGAGCAGTTTATCGGTGGATAAATGTGAGGTTGAAAAAACAATGTCATAATAGTGTTTATACTTTTCAAACTCTCGTTTAGACATGGCATCAGAAAAGTGAAGTTCCGGAAGCAATACCTGTAAAGTCAAATATAAGTAAGTAGAGACTGTGGCGCTATTTTCACAAACAACTATGGCAATTTTCTTTGTTTTAATTTGGTTAATTAGCCCTTCTCGTGTTAACCAGCCGCCTAATAAAACGGTAATAAACGCCACTTCCTCATCCGGCATATTACAATGCAGTATCTTTTCAAACGGCGCTATGGCTTTACGTACCATTTCATGTAAATGACCGAACTCTTGCAAAACAATATCGTAAACACTGTTGATGTTGGTGATATGGTAACGGATGCGATAATAGGCCGGTTTCCAGTGTTGATAAATACGTTCAATTAATTCACTTTTGTCCTGAAAGGTAATACAGCTGATCTGTTCAAAATTATCGATAACTTCAACTGCACTCTCTAATAACACGGCATCGAGATGAAAATATTTGTCTGATAATGTTTGGATATTGGAACTTTGTACCAATACCGTCAAAAAAATCTGCTCATTCAGATCGGTAATGCCAAAGCGTTCAATTAATTTTTTCATTAATTGAAAATCACGACTGTTTGCTACATCGGTATAGTTTTCCGGCAATAACTCTATTTTTTTGTTGGTTTCAATTCGGTGTAGCATAAAACCAATAAAATAGGTTAATTCTTGCAGTTGTTCATCGGTAAAAACAATTTTTAATTTTCGTTCAATTTCACTAAACACTTGTCCGACTTGTTCTAATCGGCCTTGAGTAATAATCTTATTGTGCCGAAAAATTTTATCGGCTATTGGCATATTAATGATGCGATGAATTAACTTTAATAATAAATAGCGCTTATTAATTTCTGTGCCAACAATGCGATAACCATTTTCACGATCATAAGTTACCTGCATATGGTATTGATCGAGCAGGGTTTGCACTTTTTTAATGTCATTAATCACCGTATTTTGGCTAACGGTCAGCGCTGAGGAGAGATGAATTAATGACAAGCGCTCAGTTCTGGTTAATAAAAAAAATAGCAGTAGATGCACTCTTTCATCTTCTGAATAGATATATCGACCAATAGAAAGCGAGACGGGTTCGTCTCTAAAGGTTTCAATCACGACTTTAGGAATGCTAAATTTTCCGGTTTTAAATCGTTTAATTAATTCAAGATTTGATGATTCAAGAAAATCATTAATCTTTTTTAAGGTATAACTAAGCTGTTTACGGGTTAACCCAAATTTATTTTGCAGCTCTACGCCACTGACACTTGGATTTTGAATTAATGCATTTAAAACAGCATGAATTCTTTTATCAACAACCATATAATTATTAGCCTCTTGCTCGTTATCTGATGATAACGAGCATTACCATCAGTTTGTACTAATTACCTGTTTACAAATAGTCCAGTTTTACTCATCTATTTTCAGATCAACACTATCTTGTTGTGCCTCTTTTTTCAGTTCACGTGCATAAAAGAAATAGCCAGTGCACCAATAAATAGCCAATATCAATGGAACAAAATAGCCTTGTAAACATTGCCAAATAAATGAAAATGCATAAGTAAAGACAGGTGCATCAATAGAGCTGTTAGATATAAGTTGGTTGTTTGGAATATCAATCGCCTTAGTGGCTAAGCCTAAATCGGTAATAATTGGCGCAAATTGCGTTCCGACAAACAGAAAAAATGGCACTCCGATGATAGCTAAAATCACCATTCTTAATGTATTGCCTTTGGTTAAAATATAAGCTGGTACAACCAGTGCGATATTAATAATGCCGGCAAATGGTAAGATTTTATTACCAGGTAAAATTACTGCCCAAATTAAGGTGATAGGAATGGCGACAATTAACGTAAACCAGATTTCACTTGCTCCCCCCATAAATGGCCAATCAAGACCCACAAACAGTTTACGACCTGCAAAGCGTTTATTCATATAATCGCTGATCGCTTCGGAAATCGGGGAAAGCGCCTGCATAAATAATTTTGAGATCATCGGAAACAGCATCAAAGCAGTCGCCGCTTGTACTCCTAGCATTAAAATGGCCGCCACATCATAACCAGCAATAATCCCGAAAATGACACCTAATAGAAATCCGATTACGTGATTTTCAGCAAATACCCCTAGTTTAGAACGCAAGGTCGCTGCATCCATTGGCTTATTCAAAGCGGGGATCTTGCGTAATAGAAGATCAAAAGGATAATAAATGGCACTAAAAAATAGCATTCGGTGAGTACAAGTTACGCCGGGAATACCGGTTAACTTTTCGATTCGATGCTGATTAATATCACCGGAATTGAGCTCTAAAATAATTTGCAACGTTGCAACAGCAAAAGCCAATATCAGCGCAATTACTCCGCCCACAAGTGGCGTTGCTACGGCAACAACAATAAAGGCAGTAAAAATTTTACCCCATACATTCCATAAATCAGCATTAAACGTATCGGTCTTTTTCAATACCAGCATTAAGATATTGACGCCTACTTGCAGTGGAAACATTAAAAAAGCATAGGGCCAAGCCCACGAAACATTTGCCATTGTTGTCCAACCACCGTCAACAATACTAAGCTCAATACCGGTTCGCTCCATCATGGTTTGCGCAGCAGCGCCTATTGCGCCAACCATAAAACCAATTAGCATACTCATTCCGACAAAGGCAACACCTAGCGTAATAGCGGCCGATGCCCCGTCTCGAAATTTCATCCGGACAATTAAGCCCGCAATGAGCATAATAATTGGCACAAATACCGGCGCACCTAAATTCAAAATATAATTTATAACTGTTCCAAGAAAGTCCATAATTACACTCCTATTTGCAGGCATCGATAATTTTTTGCAGTTCTGCATCCATATTCATTCCGGTTAAAAAAGCAATGCCATTAATAACCGGGATAGGATATGTTTTCTCAATTTTGGTAATGGCGATATATGCCGCACTGTTTTTAATGTGAGAATCAACCGACTTAAGATCGACAACTTCTACTTTAATATCATTCAGATTTTTCTCTTTTAATAAGCGTGTCACCTTACTTGCAACTGTTTGTGATGTAGCCACTCCACTGCCACATGCAACAATAACCTTTTTCATAATGCCTCCTTATAATTGGATATTTGACGTCAATAAGTTAAAAACTTCATGTTCTGTTTTTGCCTGATATAGCGCCTCTAAAAAACATGAATTTACCAAGCAGGACATCAATTTTTGTAATAAATCAATATGTCCATCTTTTTGGTTAAATCCCAATAGAAAGATAAAATTAGCATCTAAAACATGATCATTATTTGCCATTTCACACCAAGGGATTGTTCCTTTCACTCGAGTAAAGAAAATGAATGGTCTAATAACATGTTCGATATCGGTATGTGGCATTGCCACCACATAAGGTTTGGTCGGTAAAGCTGTCGGAAATAAAGACTCTCGGTGTTTAATTGCTTCTAAGAATGTTGGATTAACATAACCACCACGTTGTAGAATTGAAAAAGTAAAATCAAAAAATTGATTTGAATTTTGGAAGTCTCTATCTAGCACAATCAGATCATTACAAAACAGCTGGTTATTAGATTCATTTTCCATTTCATCCTCCATCATTATGTCGTTAGTCATTTTTAAATCGGGCTGATTTTGATGACTAACTCATACAGTAATTATTTGATGTCATTGATTTTAGGAAATTAAAACAGCGCAGACTATTGGATTTGATACCAAAAAATATCCATAAAATTGCACATCATAGGGATAAAAGTTATCGCTAAAAAATGCGGAAAATATCTGAGAATAGTTATACCAAGTTAGATAGTTAGGCAATTGTGATTCTGCTATTAGCAATTTAATAGACAGAATCACAATAAGTATTGAAGGTTATTTAATTTTTGAAAGAGTGAATTGGTGCCGGAATTCGTCCGCCACGATGAATGAAATCAAATGAACTGAATTTACTCACCGGCATCACAGGAGCATGACCGAGTAATCCACCAAACTCAATATTATCACCCACTTTTAATCCCGCAGCCGGAATAATCCGCACCGCAGTGGTTTTATGGTTAATGACACCGATTGCCGCTTCATCGGCAATAATAGCAGAAATCGTTTCAGCGGAGGTATCACCCGGTATGGCTATCATATCAAGACCAACTGAACACACACAGGTCATGGCTTCGAGTTTTTCCAAATTAAGTGCCCCGCAATTAACCGCATCAATCATGCCAGCATCTTCGGAGACGGGTATAAAGGCGCCACTTAAACCACCAACATGACCACACGCCATTACGCCACCTTTTTTAACGGCATCATTTAACATTGCCAAAGCTGCCGTTGTGCCATGTGTGCCGACAACTTCCAGTCCCATTTCTTCTAAAATATGCGCAACCGAATCACCAATTGCCGGCGTCGGTGCGAGCGATAAATCTACGATACCAAATTTCACACCTAAGCGCTCTGATGCTTCTTTTCCAACTAATTGCCCCATACGGGTAATTTTAAATGCAGTTTTTTTAATCGTTTCGGCAACCACATCAAAAGGTTGACCTTTTACTTTCTCAAGCGCACGTTTAACAACGCCTGGGCCACTAACGCCAACATTAATCACACAATCGGCTTCGCCAACACCATGAAACGCACCGGCCATAAAAGGATTGTCTTCAACTGCATTGGCAAATACCACTAATTTTGCACATGCCATACTGCTATTATCAGCAGTTAACTCTGCCGCTTGTTTGATAATTTGCCCCATTTGCTTAACCGCATCCATATTGATACCGGTTTGGGTTGAGCCAACATTGACCGATGCACACACACGCTCAGTTTGCGCCAGTGCTTGCGGAATGGATTTAATTAAAATCTCATCACCTTTATGGTAGCCTTTTTGTACCAAGGCAGAAAATCCACCAATAAAATTAACGCCAACCGCTTTAGCTGCGCTATCAAGGGTTTTAGCAAAGGTAACATAATCTTTGTCATCGCTGGCACCGGCAATTAATGACATCGGCGTCACTGAGATACGTTTATTGATAATAGGAATACCAAATTCGGAAGTAATTTGATCCCCAACTTTGACAAGATCTTTAGCCAATGTGGTTATTTTGTCATAAATTTTTTGACGCGCTTTCTCACCATTACTATCGATACAATCAAGGAGAGAAATACCCATGGTTATTGTGCGGATATCAAGTTTTTCTTCCTCAATCATTTTAATTGTTTCGAGGATCTGTTTTGTTTCCATTAGTCCTATCCTTAAGTAAGAAATGTAGAATTAGAATTGAAATTACAAACGATGCATAGCATCGAAAATCTCTTCTCGCTGAATATTTACTTTTACCTTGAGTCTGTCGCCTGTTTGCGTTAACGAAGTTTTAACTTCATCAAACGAGACTTTTATTTTGGATAAATCAAGCAACATAATCATGGTAAAATATTCATCCATAATCGTTTGGCTCACATCTAAGATATTGATATCTAATTCAAACAGCTTTTGACTAATTCCCGCAATTATTCCTGTTTGGTCTTTTCCAATGACAGTTAAGATCGTTTTCATCACATACTCCGCACAAAATTCACACAATTAAAAGATATTTATTGAGTTGATTATAATAACATCTTCAAAAATTATCGAAATAGGAGTAGATTGTTTTTTTCAACAAAAATAAAAATATTATTAGCATAAATTGAAAGGGCGAAGTTATGATAAATTTCCAAAAATCCAATAAATTGGATCATGTCTGTTACGACATCCGTGGACCTATCTTAGATCATGCAAAACGACTTGAAGAAGAAGGTCAAACTATCCTTAAACTCAATATTGGAAACCCCGCCCCTTTTGGTTTTGCCGCCCCTGATGAACTATTGGTTGATGTCATTCGTAATCTACCTTCTTCGCAAGGCTATTGCGATTCAAAGGGGCTTTACTCAGCTCGTAAAGCCATTATGCAACACTATCAAGCCAGAGGAATTACCAATTTAGATATTGAAGATATCTATATCGGCAATGGTGTTTCTGAACTGATTGTGCAATCGATGCAAGCACTGCTTAATAGCGGAGATGAAGTTTTAGTGCCTATGCCTGATTACCCATTATGGACAGCGGCAATTAGTTTATCCGGTGGCAATGCCGTTCACTATGTATGTGACGAAGAGGCCAACTGGTCACCGGATTTAGAGGATATAAAACGAAAAATCACGCCAAAAACCAAAGGGATTGTGATCATTAATCCTAATAACCCAACTGGCGCCGTGTATAGCAAAGAAGTGTTACTTGAGATTGCCGAAATTGCTCGCCAACATAATTTGCTTATTTTTGCCGACGAGATTTACGATAAGATTTTATACGATGATGCCGTTCATCATTCGATTGCCGCCCTTGCTCCTGACCTATTTGTTGTTACCATGAGCGGCTTATCAAAAACTTATCGTGTCGCTGGCTTTAGACAAGGTTGGATGGCGCTTTGTGGGCCTAAACAGCATGTAAAAGGCTATATTGAAGGGTTAAATATGCTCGCCTCGATGCGTTTATGCGCTAATGTGCCATTACAACATGCTATTCAAGGTGCATTAGGCGGATATCAAAGCATAAATGAATTTATTGTGCCCGGTGGCCGTTTATATGATCAATGTATGTTAGCTTGGCGGTTGTTAAATGAGATTCCGGGCGTTTCATGCACCAGACCACAAGGCGCTTTATACCTGTTTCCAAAGCTGGATCAACAAAAGTTTAATATTCACAATGACCAAAAGTTAGTATTAGACTTTTTATTACAAGAAAAAGTATTGTTAGTGCAAGGCAGCGGCTTTAATTGGCACAAACCCGATCATGTAAGAATTGTTGCACTGCCACATACCGGTGATCTTGAAGATGCCATTAACCGCTTTGGTAACTTTCTATCTAGTTATAAGCAATAATTAGATACAAATAAAAAAAGCGCCAAAATTGGCGCTTTTTATTTAACCAGTAATGTGAATTAATTATCTTTTTAATTCAGCTAATTTATTACGGATATTTTGTGCACGTTTAGATGAAGATGGATGGCTACTTAAAATTGATGATTCACCGCCACCTAATTTATCAAATGCTGTTGCAAGACCAGCTGGATTAATTTTTCTTTTGATTAAATAATCAAATGAGAAGTTATCCGCATCTTGTTCTTGAGCTTGTGAGAATTGAGCATTGATCACTTTTTCTGCTAATTTACCAATACTTGATTTAGATAATTTAGCAACTGCTGCATTACCTGATGCTGCTGCTGCATCACGAGCAATTTCTGTAGCATAAGCAACTTGAATTGCTTTTTTACTGTGACCTAAAGCTACGTGGCCTAATTCATGACCTAAAACACCTTCGATTTCGTTGTCATTCATCATATCCATTAGACCGCTGTAAACACGTACACAGCCGTTAGCCATTGCCCATGCGTTAACATCTTTAGTAATATATACTTTATAGTTAACTGGTGTACCGTTTATATTATTACCAAGAGCTTTGGCAATTTTATTTAAACGTTTAGCGTAAGCACTTTTAGCTGGAGCAATTTTTGATTGAGCATCCATTTGTGCACATGATTTTTGGCTTAATGCTTTCACATCATTATCACTGAGTGTTGCCGCTTTCAAACCTTTCATGCCAAGACTAGTTAAATCGTTAGTACTCATGTTTTTACAACCAGCTAACGACATAGCTGCAACTAAAGGTAGTGCAACAAGCAAAGTTTTTTGATGTTTTTTCATATTCTTTTCCTTATATTAACAAATTTTACTTTTTTCTAACTTAAAGCTAGATTTTTTGAATTTTAACGCAAATTTAATAATAATCAACAAATAATTACTTGCTTAGTCATTATTAGCACTTTAGACTAGTGCCTCATTTTTTGAGGAACACAAATATGCAACTGTCAGATTTTGATTTTACACTACCAAAAGAACTGATTGCAAAATACCCATCAGAAACAAGAAGTTCATGCCGATTATTATCACTTAACAGCCGTACAGGTCATATTGAAGATAAAGTATTTACTGATATCACTGATTACATCAATCAAGGAGATTTACTTATTTTTAATAACACAAAAGTGATTCCGGCTCGAATATATGGAAAAAAAGCATCTGGTGGAAAAATTGAAATATTGATTGAGCGTTTATTAGAAGATAATCGAGCTCTTGCACATATAAAAGCATCTAAATCACCTAAAGCAGGTGCTGAACTCATTTTAGGTGAGGAAAATAATATTAGCGTTACCATGCTTGCTCGCCATGATACTTTATTCGAATTACAGTTTCCGGATGATGTACTTAAAATTTTAAATGAAATTGGACACATCCCTTTACCACCTTACATAGATCGACCTGATGAGGATCAAGATCGTGAGGTATACCAAACTGTTTATAGTAAAGTACCTGGTGCAGTTGCTGCGCCAACAGCAGGTCTTCATTTCGATGAACCTTTATTAGAAAAGCTTAAAAACAAAGGTGTCGAAATGGAATTTGTAACGCTGCATGTCGGTGCAGGCACATTTCAACCAGTAAGAGTTGAAAATATAGAAACGCATATCATGCATGCTGAATATGCAGAAGTACCAGAATCAGTTGTGAAAGCAGTTTTAGAATGCAAAGCCCGAGGAAATAAGGTCATTGCTGTCGGTACAACATCAGTCAGAGCGTTGGAAAGTGCAGCAAAACAATCTGGCAAAATTGCACCTTTTTTTGATGATACTCAGATATTTATTTATCCAGGTTTTGATTTTAAAGTAATTGATGCACTTATTACTAATTTTCATTTACCTGAATCCACTTTAATAATGTTAGTTTCTGCATTTGCTGGCTATGAAAATACTATGCGAGCTTATCAACATGCAGTAAACGAAAAATATCACTTTTTTAGTTATGGTGATGCCATGCTAATTACTAAATAAGTTATAGCCAATTAAATTTTACCTAAATTTAATTGGCAAAATATAAAAATGCTAATAATGCTTTAACTTGTTAGTGATGTTATTAATACGATTTATATTAGTTGGATGCGATGTTGGTTGATTTTTAGCATGAATTGGCATTTTTGTTAGCATATTAACCAATCCTTTGGGATCTATTTTTTCCTTAACTAATAAATCAAAAGCATAATTATCTGCTTCAACCTCATATTGATGGGAAATTTCTTCTTTTACCATAATCACTATTTCATTAGATTTATCAGTAATCTCAATATAAGGCGCTTGTCTAAATAAACTTATTCCATGTTTTAGTGCAATGTGAGCCTGTTCATGAGCAATAACAGCTTGTAACTCATCATCTTCAAGTAATTTCATCAATCCACTATTTATTCGAATACAGCCATTAGCTGTAGACCAAGCATTAGGTTGACTATCAAGATAAACTTTGTAACTTAATTCAATATTATTTATTTTTCTAGGTAACTTATTGGTAAGATTAGATAATCTCTTACTAAGAAAATGATAATCGGGTGCAACAATTGCCTTCTTATCATTTTCAATGCAAGCTTGTTGACTAATAGCTAATATATCAAAGTCAGATAATGTTTTAATTCGTTCAGATGAAATGATAGTTGGCTGTATTTGATTTTGACATCCAACTAACATTACGACAAATAAGAAAATATTATATTTCAAAAGCTCAAAGATCCTTATAGATATTGTCTATTTAGGTTCAGCACGATAAACTACGCACCGCAAAAATAATACGATAACGTATTATATCAATAATTAGCGCCAAACTGTTTATTTGGTCGCAAGAGGTTAACACAAAAAAATGAAATTTGAACTAGATAATACTGACGGCTTAGCTCGTCGTGGACGAATGAAGTTCGATCGTCGTGGTGTTGAATATACAGTTGAAACACCCGCATTTATGCCAGTTGGCACTTATGGTACCGTCAAAGGTATGACCCCAGAAGAAGTCGCTGCAACAGGTGCACAAATTTTATTGGGTAATACTTTCCATTTATGGTTAAGACCTGGACAAGAAATTATGCGTAAACACGGTGATTTGCATGATTTTATGCAGTGGCCAGGCCCGATTTTAACCGACTCTGGAGGATTCCAAGTTTTTAGTCTTGGTGATATTCGAAAAATTAAAGAAGAAGGCGTCTATTTCCGTAATCCTATCAATGGTGATTCAATCTTTTTATCACCTGAAATTTCAATGGAAATTCAATATGATCTTGGTTCTGATATCGTGATGATTTTTGATGAATGTGCGCCATTTCCTGCCGAGTGGGACTATGTCAAAAAATCGATGGAAATGTCTTTACGATGGGCAAAACGTAGTCGCCAACGTTTTGACGAATTGGGCAATAAAAATGCCCTATTTGGTATAGTACAAGGTGGTATACATCAAGAGTTACGTGATATCTCAATTAAAGGATTAACCGAAATTGGTTTTGACGGCTATGCAGTCGGTGGATTAGCTGTTGGCGAACCTAAAGCCGATATGCATCGAATCTTAGAGGGCACCTGTCCACAGTTACCTGCTGATAAACCACGTTATTTAATGGGTGTAGGCAAGCCAGAAGATTTAGTTGAAGGCGTTCGTCGTGGTATTGATATGTTTGATTGCGTGATGCCAACTCGTAACGCACGTAACGGGCATCTATTTGTTACTAATGGGGTCATTAAAATACGTAATGCCAAATATAAAGATGACACCACACCGCTTGATCCTGAGTGTGATTGTTATACCTGTAAAAATTACACGAAATCGTATCTTCATCATTTAGATAAATGTGGCGAAATATTAGGGGCAAGGCTCAATACCATTCATAATTTACGTTATTATCAACGCTTAATGGCTGAAATTCGTGATGCGGTTGCCAATCAACGTTACGAAGCATTTGTCGTCGAGTTTTACCAAAGAATTGGCAAAACCCCCACTCCTTTCACAAAATAAAAATTATCATTATAATTTTTAGGGGTAACTATTGACACATCGAGGTTAGCGCAGTATTATGCGCATCCTAACGGCGAGTAGCGCAGCTTGGTAGCGCAACTGGTTTGGGACCAGTGGGTCGGAGGTTCGAATCCTCTCTCGCCGACCAATTTTATATAAAAAGCCTGCTTGTATAAGTGGGCTTTTTTTCATTCTGCGTTTTGAGAGGATGAGAACCGACGGAGGTTCGAGCCGAGCGCAGCGAGACAACGTTGCTTTAGCAACGGCCCGAAGGGCGAGCATGAAATGCGAGTAATCCTCTCTCGCCGACCAATTTTAAATAAAAAAGCCTGCTCATTGAGTAGGCTTTTTTATTATCTCTTTTATTATTTTTTATTACAAACTGGCTCGTGATTTTATGATCGGTAAAAGCTCCGTGCTTTCCAATTTAATTGGCTTCCCATTTTTTAATTTATTTAGCAATAACGTCGCTGTGTATTCGCCAATTTGTTTAGACGGTATTGCAACAGTGGTTAACGGCGGAAAGCAAACTTCACTAAACTCATTATCACCAAAACCGCTGACGGCCAATTGATAAGGAACGCGAATATGTCGCCGTTGACACTCATATAGCACACCACAAGCTAATTCATCGGTAGTACAAATTAACGCATCAACCTCAGACCAGTTTAGCAAAATATCGGCAAGCAACTGTGCGCCGGTACTAAAGTTCGCCGGTTTGGCGGCATGAATAATACGATTAGTCGGCAAGTGATAATTGAGCATCGCTTTATGCCAACCATGTAAACGCTTTTGAAATAGATGATATTGCTGATTTGCACAAAGTAAGGCAATATTTCGATACCCTTTATTAATCACATGCTCTGTTAATTTATACATCGCTAAACTATCATCATAGCCAACATCGACATCGATTGATTCATCATATTTTTTACCGATATTCATGACGGTGATTGTTTTATTTTGAACAATTTTTTTTATCAGCTCATCATTTTCAACATAAAACAGCAAGACAGCTTCAAGATTATGGCTATAAAGTGTCTCTAACAGTTGGGACTCTTGTTTATGGTAATGATAAGATTCAATGATAAGTGTGGTATACCCCTCTTTAGCTAACTGTGTCTGTAGCGAATCAAGCAATATTCTTACCGAATAATCATAAATTCGAGTGGTAATAACGGCAATCACTCGATTGGCGCTGGCTGATGCTAATAAACTGGCGGCGACATTCGGCTTGTAGCCCAATGTCTCAACAGCTAATTGAATTTTATGTCGAAGCTTATCTGATACCCTTTCCGGCGTGCGTAAAGCCCGAGAGACCGTCATTGTTCCCACGCCAGCATATTTAGCAACATCAAATAAAGTAATCTGCCCTGTATTTCGACGTTTTTTAGTATCCTGCATCTTTCATCCCGATTGAATTTGATTTATATATTCATTTACGCATACAATTTTTGCTGTAAAGATAGTAAAAAACAGAAGATTACTCAATAATCATCTACAATGCATCAAGCAGTTTATAGCTAAATTGTGACTTTTTTCTAATTCTAGTATGTCAAAGCGGAATAGTTTAGAATTAATACATTAAAAATGTTATCTATGTCACACAATCGAAAAAAAATTTTCTAACTTTGATAGCGCTATCACATTTCTGACAATTTTTGATTTCTATTATTACTTAATATGATAATTTTCTAACAGATTATCAAAATGATTAACGGTCTTAATGGAGGTAAAATGTTAGGTACATGGTTAACTAATGAAACAGTCAATGTTGTTGATTCAGTCGAAGATTGGCAAGAAGCGATAACACTTTGTGCTGAGCCATTATTAAAGAATAAAACAATTACATCAGATTATATTAAGGCTATTTTTGAACTACACAAATCAATAGGTCCTTATTATGTTTTGGCACCCGGAATTGCAATGCCTCATGCAAGGCCAGAACAAGGCGTAAACCAATTAGGCCTATCGATGTTACTGGTTAAACAAGGCGTTAAATTTAATTCCGAAGAAAACGATCCAGTCTATTTAATCACTCTATTAGCCGCTAACGATAGTACCAGCCATATCGAAATGTTAACTCAATTGGCGGCACTGTTTGGCGAATCTGACGATATCCAGAAAATTTTCAATGCGCAAAATTGTGATGAAATTTTGGCGGTTATCAAACAATATTAATTTCCAACGTATAAGTAAAAGGATAAACAATATGAAAATTATGGCAGTTTGTGGCTCAGGCCTTGGTAGTAGTTTTATGGTTGAAATGAATATCAAAAAAGTACTCAAAAAATTAAACATTGATGCAGAAGTCACTCACGCTGATCTAGCTTCAGCAACACCTGATCAAGCTGATTTGTTCGTGATGACAAAAGATCTCGCTACCAGCTCAGGAATTCCAACTGAAAAATTAGTAGTATTAAATAATATTATTGATATCAACGATTTGGAAAAGAAACTCGTTGAACATTTTGCCAAAAACTAAGCAAACTTTGAGGTGTTACTATGATTCAGGAAATAGTAAAATTTATTGTTGATATCCTAAAAGTTCCAGCGGTACTTGTTGGTTTAATCGCAATGGTAGGATTATTGGCTCAACGTAAATCGTTTGCCGATACGGTTAAAGGAACCATTAAAACTATTTTAGGCTTTTTGGTATTAGGCGGTGGTGCAACAGTGCTTATCAGTGCCATTACCCCTTTAGGCTTAATGTTTGAACAAGCATTTAAACTACAAGGAATTGTTCCCAACAATGAAGCTATTGTTTCAATGGCATTAAATGAGTATGGCACAGCAACTGCTTTAATTATGGCGTTTGGCATGATTGCAAATATTATCGTTGCCCGATTTACTCGTTTAAAATACATCTTTCTAACTGGCCATCATACTTTTTATATGGCTTGTATGATTAGTATTATTTTAACTGTCTCAGGGTTTAAAGATTGGCAATTGGTCTTTACAGGTGCATTAGTTTTAGGGCTTATTATGGCGTTTTTTCCCGCTTTAGCTCAACCACAAATGCGCAAAATTACTGGTAATGACGATGTCGCATTTGGTCACTTTGGTACGCTAGGTTATGTCTTAGCTGGTTGGCTTGGAATGGCAGTTGGTAAAGGATCTCGTTCAACCGAAGAGATGAATTTGCCAAAAAACTTAAGCTTCTTACGTGACAGTTCAATTTCAATCTCGTTAACCATGATGATTATCTACCTTATTTTAGCTGTATTTGCCGGTTCAAATTATGTTGAAAGCAATCTTAGCAATGGTGATAATTATTTAGTTTATGCCATCATTGAAGCGATTACTTTTGCAGCGGGTGTCTTTATCATATTGCAAGGCGTACGTTTAATTCTTGCCGAGATTGTCCCTGCATTTACAGGATTTTCAGAAAAATTAGTCCCGAATGCCAAACCAGCTTTAGATTGTCCTGTCGTATTTCCTTATGCCCCTAATGCCGTATTAATTGGCTTTTTATTCAGCTTTTTAGGTGGATTAGTCGGATTATTTGTCCTAGGTCAACTTAACGCCGTACTGATTTTACCGGGCGTGGTTCCACATTTCTTCTGTGGTGCAACTGCTGGTGTATTTGGTAATGCAATGGGGGGACGTCGAGGCGCAATGCTTGGCGCATTTGCTAATGGTTTATTAGTGACATTCTTACCTGTGGTATTATTACCTGTGTTAGGATCACTTGGTTTTGCCAATACAACGTTTTCTGATGTCGATTTTTGTGGTGTAGGCATTTTACTTGGTAATATGGCAAAATGGTTTAATAAAGATGTTATCATGATGATTATTGTTGGTATCTTCGCTTTATTAGTTGTGTATAACTATGTAGCTAAACCGAAAAGCGATATCCATAATGATTAATAGATAATATTGTATTGATCAAAATCCATCTATTTTGCCAGACTAATCAGTCTGGCAATTTTATAAAAATAGTCATTGTATAGTTGTTTTTTAAAGGAATAAAAAATGGATGATAACCAACAAAATGGAATTTATGTCACTGAAGATATTTATCTAAAAACGGCAACGGCTCATTATGCCAATGCATTATATAAGATTATTGATTCAAATCGTGTTTTGTTCAGTCAATTTATGGCATGGCCAAACTATGTCAAATGCGAGTCAGATACGGCTAACTTTTTAGCAGATTGTTTTAATAAACATCAACGAGATGAAACTAAAACCTATGTTATTTTAAATAATAACATACCAGTTGGATTACTTTCCTTTAACCATATTGATAAAAGCAATAAAACAGCTTATATAGGCTATTGGCTAGATAGCAAAGCACAAGGAAAAGGCTTTATTACGCAAGCCGTCCAAGCACTAACACATTATTATGCTGAAAAAAAATTTATTAAACGCTTTGTAATAAAATGCTCAGTAGCTAATTTAAAAAGCAACCAAGTTGCTCAGCGTTGTGGTTTTGATTATGAAGGAACACTTAAACAAGCAGAATATCTTAATGGCACCTATTATGATCAAAATATTTATAGCTTGATTTCAAGTTATATCTAAGTTTAAAAAAATAAACCGACAATAGTCGGTTTATTGAATGTATTTATTAAGGAATATATTTCAATTGATGATATAACCATACACAATTAATGCAGTTATAACGATTAAAGTTCCACAAGCAATAACGTATTGTGTTTTGACACGATATCTTTTCATTTCACCAAGTGAAAGCTCTTTATTATGATTTTTTCTGTGATAATAGTAGTACAAAGGTAAGCCTATCAATGTCAAACAGATTGAAGCAATACCGTTTACAGTTTGATAAATCAACATACCATAAATAACATAAGCTGCTCCGCTTATAGCCACAATGGGAATAATAGGATAACCGATAACTTTATAAGGCCTAGCGACGTCAGCATATTTTTTTCTGGCAATAATCACGCCAACAAAAGTAAGTAGATAAAATACCCAAATCGCAAACATTGAAATCTCAGATAACCGATCAGCATCTAGTAATATTGAATACAAAAATGAAAAAATGACCAAAACAATAATGGCATTAACCGGAGAACGGCTATCTTCATCAATAGTACTTAAAAAACGTGCTCCAATAATCGTACCTCGTTCCGCCATACTAAACATAGTTCGCGATAACGTCATGATATAACCATTGATACCGCCTAAAATTGAAACCATAATGCCAACTGCAACTAAATTACCACCTAAATGTCCAAACATTCGTTGTGAAGCCACCGCAGATGCATCATGTCCAAGCGTAACCATTTCTTTTACAGGAAATATTTTGAATAATGCAATATTAATACATGCATAAACTATTACTAAAAATATAATGCCGAGAATAATGGCTTTGGGTAACACTCTTGATGGATTACGAATTTCACCAGCAACGGACGCTACTTGCGCCCACCCATCATAAGCAAACAAGGTTGCCAATATTGCTACTGCAAATGGCGCAGTAGTTTCAATCCCTTGACCGCTTGAACTAAATAATGCAACTTGACCATTACCTTTCCATAATCCAAATATTGCTAACAACAAAATTGGAATAAGTTTACAAAAAGTAGCGATTGTTTGCAGATATCCTGCTTGTTTAACCCCTATTGAATTGATACATGCAATGAACCCCAAAACCCCGGCACTAACTGCCAATCGATAAGAATCATTGATATCAAATAATAAACAACAAACTGAGCTAAAATATCCTACTAATGCGCCTACTAATGATGGCGCGAATAAAACGGTTATCATCCAACCATATAGATGTGAAACTTTCGCACCATAAATCTTTTCTAAATAAACCAACATGCCACCTGTTTTCGGGAACATAACGCCCAATTCACAGAGTGTTAAACCACCACAAATAGAAAAAGCACCACCGATTATCCAAGCTAACAATGCAAAATTATAATCCCCAGCTACTTCTAGTACCGCTGGCGGTTTCATAAAGGCACCAGCCCCTAAAACCATTCCAACAACTAGTGATAGTGCAGAAAGTAAACCCAAATCTTTCCGCAAATTATTCTCTAAATTGTGCTCAGACATAAACAACCCCTTAAATCTATCAATTAAGCAAGCAAAATTGGCTTATGATAGGGTTTTATTTATAAAACACAAGAAAGATTATTCTTAATCTAAAAAAAGTCATACAAGTTATAAAATAGTTAACATTCTGTTGAATAAAAAAGTCAGCATAAAGCTGACTTTTAACAATTCAATGATAATGATTATTTTTTCTTCATTTTCATATCGATAACCATGCGACCACGAATTTTACCCGCTTTCATTTCATCAATCATATTATTGATATCTTCAAATGGGCGTTTTTCAACTATTGGCACAACTTTACCTTCAGCACTAAAACGAAATGCTTCGGCTAAATCTTCACGGGTACCAACTAGTGAACCTAAAACTTGAATGCCATCTAAAACTGTCTTAGGAATACTTAAATCCATTGTTTCAGAAGGGAGACCTAATGCAACAACACGACCTAATGGACGAACAGAACCTATAGCCTGATTAAATGCAGTTTTAGTAACTGAAGTCACAACTGCACCATGAACACCACCACCTGTATGCTCTTTAATATAGGCACCAACATCTTCCACCTTTTTAGGATTAATAACTAAATCAGCACCAAGTTTTTTGCACAATTCTAACTGGCTATCACTGTTACTAATAGCAACAACTTTGTTATTAAAAACATTCTTACCATATTCAATAGCCAACGTTCCAAGACCACCAATTCCAAATACTGCGAGCCATTGACCTGGTTTAGTATCAGCTACCTTAATTCCTTTATAAGTGGTAACCCCCGCACAAGTTACACTTGTTGCTTGAGCTGGATCTAATCCATCAGGGACTTTTACCGCATAATCAGCTTTAACAATACATTGCTCAGCCATACCGCCATCAACAGTATAACCAGAATTTAATGCACTACGGCAAAATGTTTCGTTACCGGAAATACAATATTCACAAGTACCACAACCTGCATGGAACCATGCAATACTGACACGATCACCAACTTTCAAGCTTTTTACATCAGGCGCAATTTTAGTCACGATACCGACACCTTCATGACCAATTACACGACCAGGTTTTTTACCGAAATCTCCAGCTGCAACATGAAGATCGGTATGACAAAGTCCACAATATTCAACCTCAACTAAAGCTTCCCCCGCTTCTAAAGGGCGTAC
Organism: Gilliamella sp. wkB195; assembly: GCF_001690445.1. NCBI lineage: Bacteria > Pseudomonadati > Pseudomonadota > Gammaproteobacteria > Orbales > Orbaceae > Gilliamella > Gilliamella sp. wkB195. Next base: position 72,213 of record NZ_LZGP01000007.1, on the reverse strand, counting down.
AGGGATATCTTTAATCTCAACTTGACCATCGCACTCTTGTCTAATTACAGCTGCTTTCATTTCTTTCTCCTAAATATTTAAAAATTCAAAACCAAATTGGTTGTATTTTAGACTATTTATTAAAAAAAAATATGCGCTATTTCACAAATATCAATAAAAATGAGAATTATTTTTAATGTTATATCGATTAGCGATATTTACACTAAACATCTAAAAATAATGATGATAATAAAAATTCTACAGGTTACCCTCGCGAGTAAATATATAACTAAAAGTAATATAAATATGCGATATCGGCATTTCTCATCTTTACTAAAAATTTTTATAGTTAAATCCTAAAAATTTTCATAGTTATAAATACCGAAAATATGGTGACAACAAGGAGCATGCATGAAATTATTTAATATCAAACAAACATTTATTATAGGACTACTCTCAATTTTGTTGCCATGTTATTCGATGGCGGATGAAAAAACACCACAACGAGGTGGAACACTAGTTGTCCATTATTCTGGAGAACAAAGAGTTCTCAACCCTGCTTTACGCGCTTCAACGGGGGTATATGAAGTATCAGGAAAAGTAGTTGAATCATTAGTCGATCTCGATGCAGATGGCCAAATTGTTCCTGTTCTTGCTACATCGTGGACTTCCTCACCGGATGGAAAAACAATAACATTCAAATTACGCGAAGGTGTCAAATGGCACGATGGTAAACCCTTTACATCACAAGATGTAAAATATAACGCATTAGAATTTTGGAAAAAAAGATTAAATTTCTCAACTGCATTACAACTTAATTTAACTTCTGTTGATACACCTGATGACCATACAGTAGTATTCAATTATTCTCGTCCAATGCCATTAGATTTACTATTAAGAGCTTTAGTTGATCTTGGCTATGTTGTTCCCAAACATTTGTACGAAGGCACCGATGTATTAAATAATCCTTATAACACAGCACCCGTAGGGACTGGACCATTCAAGTTCGTTGAATATCAACGAGGACAACATATTATTGTTGAACGCAATGCTGATTATTGGCGAAAAGGATATCCTTATTTAGATAAAATAATCTGGCGCATTATTAACGATAACTCTTCAGCATCAGCTGCACTTGAAAGTGGACAAATTGATTTAAGTGCATACTCAAAATTAAGCCTTGCTGATATTAATCGATTCAAACAAAACTCAAAATTCGAGGTTTTAACAAAAGGTTCTCAAGCAAATATTTTCAATAATACTTTAGAATTTAACTTCCGCAATCCGATCATTGCTAACCTAAATGTTCGCAAAGCAATTGTTCAATCACTCGATATTCCTTTCTTCATCGATGACTTTTTATACGGATTTGGTAAGCCTGCAACAGGTATTATTCCATCATCAAACGTTTTTTACCCTAAAGACAGTAAAATTGTTTACCCTTTTGATAGAGAAAAAGCTGAACAATTATTAGATGAAGCAGGTTATCCACGAAAAGCTGACGGCACTCGTTTTACCTTAAAATTAGTCCATATTAATAATGGTGAAGATGTTCCACTTTTTGCAACATTTATCCAACAATCTTTAGCTGAAGTCGGCATTAATGTGGTTATCGTTAATCTCGACACTGCTGGCGCTTTAAATGCCGTTTATAAACTCCACGATTTTGATATTGCAACAGGGTGGCACCAATATAGAGGCGATCCAGCAGTTTCGACAACTGTTTGGTTACGTTCTGGCAGTCCTGAAGGAGCACCTTGGACAAATCAATATGGCTGGAAATCAGATGCTGTCGACCAATTAATCGATAGTGCCGCAACTGAAATAGATCCAGTCAAACGTAAAGCACTTTATGGTCAACTAGTTGATGTCGTGAATACTGAACTACCACTCTGGTTCGCAACAGAACGTGAATTCATCTCAGTGATTAATAACAAAGTACACAATCATCATAATACAGCACGTTGGCCATCAAGTAGTTGGTTTGATGTATGGATAGAACACTAAGTTAAGGTGAAATGATGACGCATATACTTACTTTAGCACTTAGACGATTATTAACCACGATTCCAGCACTGGTTATCATACTAATTGCGCTATTTTTATTATTACAATTGGCGCCTGGCGATACAGTGGATGCTTTACTTGCTCAAATTGGTGGTGCCGAGTCAAGTGTGATTGATGAAATGCGTCATCAATATGAACTTGACCAATCAACAAGTTCAAGATTAATCAACTATTTATGGCGATTAGTTCATTTAGATTTGGGACAATCTGCAATATATAATAAGCCAGTTAGCCATATGATCTTAGAACGTTTACCGGCTACATTACTATTGATGGTTTGTGCAATGTTCTTAGCGTTTACCTTCGGAACAATCCTTGGCATTTTATCTGCTCAAAAAGTGAACCGCTGGCAAGATACATTAATTTCAATATTGGGATTAATATTTTATTCCACACCATCTTTTTGGTTAGCGCTGATGGGTATTGTCTTTTTCTCAATCTACTTAAATTGGCTACCACCTAGCGGATTTGGCAGTATCGGAGAATCACTAACAGGCATTTATGCAATTCTCGATATTGCATGGTATTTAATTTTACCAACTACCACCCTAGCTTTAGTTTATCTGGCAATCTATTTACGCATTATGCGCGCTTCATTACTTGAAGTATCGACCTTAGACTTTGTTAAAACAGCTAAAGCGAAAGGATTAAGTCGCCGCCAAATACTGGTTAATCACATACTACGTAACGCCATGTTACCAATGATAACGCTAATCGGTCTACAAGCTGGCACCATGTTAGGCGGTTCGGTGGTTATTGAAACCATTTTTGCCATTCCTGGATTAGGACGACTTGCCTATGATTCTGTAGTACAAAGAGATCTAAACACTTTACTTGGCGTAGTATTTGTTTCAGCAATACTCGTTATCATTATTAATTTTATTGTCGATATGCTTTACGCAAAGCTCGATCCACGCATTACAGGACATTAATGATGGCGATATTAAAAGACTATTTCCGTAGCCCAATTGCTAGAATTGGTACAATTTTACTGTTATTAATTATCATAATTGCATTAAGCGCAGATTGGTTTTTTCCTGGCAATCCGCTTCGCTTAGCTGGCCGCCCCTTACAATGGCCTTTTACAAATCCTAAATTTATTCTTGGAACAGATCAGGCAGGAAGAAATATCGCTGCCCAGCTTTTTCATGGTGCAAAAGTATCACTGATTATCGGACTTATCTCAACATTCATAGCAATTATGATTGGTGTGGTTATTGGTGCCATCTCAGGATTCTACGGAAGATGGGTTGACGACATACTGATGCGCCTTACAGAAGCATTCCAGATTTTACCTAACTTTTTACTATTACTCGTTGCTGTTGCGGTATTTGGTTCAACAATCAATATTGTGGTGATTGCAATTGGTGTTGTTTCTTGGCCACCCGTTGCAAGGTTAACTCGAGCAGAATTTTTATCATTACGCAATCGTGAATTTGTGCAGGCGGGAAAAACCATAGGCATGAGCTCAACTAGACTCATGTTTAAAGAGATTTTACCAAACGCATTACCGCCAGTAATTATGTATGCCAGTGTTATTTTATCAACCGCGATATTAATGGAAAGTGCGCTAGCCTTTTTAAGCCTTTCCGATCCCAATATCTCATCATGGGGAAATCTAGTCGGTAATGGACGACTAGTATTACGTCAACAATGGTATGTTTCAGCTATTCCTGGCATTGCAATATTGCTAACCGTTTTATCTGCATCATTAGTTGGACAAGGAATAAATGATGCACTCAATCCAAGGTTAAAAAAACGATGAATCAAAAAAGACTATCAATTAAAAATTTAACCCTAGATTTGCCTCATGGTTCAGATCGAAAATATGCGGTTAATGATGTGTCACTCGATCTTTATGCTAACGAAATCCTATGTATTGTTGGTGAAAGTGGTTCGGGTAAATCTTTATTATCCAATGCAATCATGGGATTATTACCTGACGGTATTATTGCTTCTCAAGGTGAGATTGATTTCGACGGAAACAACTTACTCACTTACCATGATGAACAAATGCGTAAAATTCGTGGTGCGCATATTGGTATGGTTTTCCAAGACCCGATGACTGCGCTAAATCCATTAAAAACCATCGCTAATCAAATTAGTGAAATGTTCACTATCCACACTAAGTTAACTAAACAAGAGATAAACCAAAAAGTTATCCAATTATTAACGGATGTGCAAATGCCCAATCCGCAGTCTGTTGCTAAAGCTTATCCACATCAACTTTCTGGTGGCCAGCGTCAACGTGCCATGATTGCTATGGCATTAGCATTAGAACCCGCTATTTTGATTGCTGATGAACCAACAACAGCTTTAGATGTCACAACTCAAGCATGCATATTAGAATTGATTCGCGAACTACAATCACGCAAAGGTACCGCAGTATTATTCATTACTCATGATTTTGGTGTAGTTGCTGATATTGCAACTCGTATTGCGGTTATGCAGAAAGGACAACTCGTTGAGCAAGGCTTAGCGAGTGACGTATTAAATTCACCAACACATCCTTATACACAAGCGTTAATAGCCGCTGTCCCTCCCCTTACTCCTGGGGATGTTCGACGTATTAATAAAGAGATTATTCTTGAAGTGAACAACCTATCAAAAACGTATCACAATCATAGCTTTTTTAAGCAAAACCGACGTATAACCTATGCGGTTAATAATGTTAGCTTTAAGTTACATAAAGGTAGTACTTTAGGCGTTGTGGGAGAAAGCGGCTCAGGTAAATCAACGTTAGCCAGATGCATTATTAAATTATTAGAAATAGACAGCGGTCAAATCAACTTTGAAGATGTAGATATTGCCAATTTAAAAGGGAAAAAACTTAAACAATATTCACGCCATATTCAGATGGTCTTTCAAGATCCCTATGCGTCATTAAATCCACGTCGAAAAGTCGGCGATCAAGTTACGATTGGACCAATACTTCACGGAACAAACAAACACGAAGCCATCAAAAGAGCAAAAGCGTTATTCAACATGGTGGGATTGGAAAGCGAGGCATTAAACCGTTATCCTCATGAATTTTCAGGAGGACAAAGGCAACGAATAGGCCTTGCTCGAGCATTAGCATTAGAGCCGAAAATATTGATTGCTGATGAACCGGTATCGGCGCTTGATGTTTCAGTTCAGGCACAAGTTCTTGAACTATTAACGCAATTACAAAAAAAGCTGGATTTAACGGTTCTATTTATCACCCATGACCTGCGAGTTGCTGCACAAATTTGTGATCATATTATTGTAATGAAATCAGGAAACATCGTCGAGCAAGGTATCGCATCACAAGTCTTTCTAAATCCGACAGCATCTTATACCAAAGATCTACTTGATGCGGTTTCTGGTAAAGGATGGAATCCACATCGATTAATTGATATGTCTCCCGCTATTCATATTTAAGGAGTGAATATAATGACAACACTTAGTCCACAAATTGATCATGTTGTAATCACCGTATCAGATCAGCTCGATCAAGCAAATTCTCAATATCAAAAACTGGGATTCACAACAACCCCAAGGGGCCACCATTCACTAGGAACAAGTAACAATTTAGCGATATTTACGACCACATATCTTGAGCTTTTAGGTTTTGAACCTCAAAATGCGGGTAAAGTAGATAAAAGTTGGTGTTTTGCTGACGGGCTAACTGGGTTGGTTTTCAAAACCAAAGATGCCAACAAACTTTATCAACAACTAGTTAGCCAAGGTATAAAAGTTGAGGGTGACGGTCCTAAATCCTTTTTTAGACCTGTCGAATTAAATGATGGCACTAAACCTGAGGCGCGTTTTAAAACCGTCAGATTAGACCCTTCCTATACACCAAATGGACAGATCTTTTTTTGCGACCAACTGACCCCGGAACTCGTTTGGCGTAAAGAGTGGCAAACGCACCCAAATGGTGTAATAAATATTAATCAAGTCATTATTGAAGCTCAAAAACCCCGCTCCTCAATTAAATTGCTTGAAAAAACTTTCCCTTCAGCAAAAATTATCGAAATTGACGGAGGCGTACGTCTAAAAGCTGAAGATAAATTTATTGATTACCTTACACCAAGTGCAATACAGCATCTTTTTGGCTCGTCAGTAAGTAAAGCGAATAACGACCAAGATCGTAAAGTTGCTTTAGGCTTCACAACAAAATCATTAGCGCAAACCCAACAAGCACTAGAAAAAGGAAAAATTAAATACAATTTACAAAATGATACGATTATCGTACCTGCCAGTGAAACATATGGTGTAGTTATGATTTTTAGCCAATTATAAATAGGAACTATGAGTATGAGTAAAATTTTATTTATAGGTAGTGGCCATATGTCTGAAGCGATTATTAGCGCTTTGATAAAAAATAAAACATATGAACCCCAAAATATATTAGTGAACGATATTGTTAAATCTCGCTTAGACTATTTACATTCAACTTATGGCGTTACCCCAACTGACAAAATCGTCAATGCAGATATTATTGTATTGGGTGTTAGACCTCAAGATGCATGGAGTAAGATAGTTCAACAATTGGATGTTAAAGAGACTGTTATCATTTCAATCATTGCTGGAGTAACAATTGCCCAAATAAAACAATCCTTAAAAGTTGATCTTCCTGTTATTAGAACGATTCCAAATACACTTACCGATACAGGTTTTGGTTATTCAGGTATTGCTACCGACGAGAATGATCAGGCTGTTGCAAAACAAAAGTCCGTCACCCAATTCTTCAAAAGTTTTGGTAAACTTGAATATATTGACGAATCACTGCTTGATATTTTTACTGGCTATGCTGTTGCAGGACCGAATTATATTTATTATTTTTATGAATCGTTAGTTGATGCTGGAGTTTTAGTTGGATTGCCCCGAGATATGGCCAAACGTATTGCGATCGAAAATTTACACGGCGCAGCCTCAATGCTTCAATTAAGTCAAAAACATCCAAGACAATTGCTTGATATTAATAACTCGCCAGCCGGAGTTGGAATACATAGTTTGTATGAACTAAATAATAGTGATTTTGCAGCAGGGTTACAACGAAGCGTGAAAGCTGGAGTCATTCGAACTATTGAGCTGGGAAAAAGCAGTAAAATAAGCTAAATATAACTGTTGAGGAACTTAAAAACCCCGCTCCTCAACTTTTTTTTATTATCTATTAAATGTTAAGAGATATCTTTTGCTATATATTTTTGGCTATTATTATTGATTAATAAAAATAGCCCAATCAATGCACCTAACACAAATAATCCAACAACATAAATAGCGGGCGCCATTTTACTCACAAAATCACTAAAAAATGAGATTAGTAATGGCGTTAAGCCACCAGCTATGGCATAAGCCATATTAAATGAGAACGACACACCGCTATAACGCACCTGAGTTGGAAACACTTTAACCATAAAATAAGCAAAAGAACCGACAATTCCAACACTAAAACCTGCTAATGAATAAGTGATAAATAGAAGATTCGGATTATCTAGTGATAGATAAAATATAGCAATCATGATAGCAGCCACGATACAACCAACAACAAGCACTTTGCCCATCGAAAACTTATCCATCATCATACCGTAAAACGTACAACTGATAATCAGTCCGATGATAGCCAATATATTCCCTTGCAAAGCTTCAATTGCTGAATAACCAAATTGCTTTTGTAACAAAATTGGCGTCATTAACATTATCACCATAATACCCGCTGACAACACCCAAGTAAGTAGCATCGATAAAATTGTTTGGGGTAAATATTGGGTAATCACAGTAATTACTGGCAACTTTCTTGATAATTCTTGATTTTTACGCTTTTGAATTTCAAGAAAAATCGGCGTTTCTTTTAGCCAACGACGTAGATACATAGCGATTAAACCGAAAATACCGCCGATAATAAATGGAATTCGCCATCCCCACTCATTCATTTGTTCTACCGAGATACTTTTACTCATTATTGTCGATACCAGTGAACCAAGCAGGATACCTAAACTTAATCCACTAGTTAAAATACCACACGCTAGACCTATTTTATTTTTAGGAACATGTTCGGCAACAAATGTCCATGCTCCAGGAACTTCACCACCAACGGCAAGTCCTTGGCATAATCGCATCATTAACAGTAATAATGGCGCAAAAATACCGATATTGGCATAAGTTGGTAGACAGCCAATAAATAATGTTGGTAAAGCCATTAATAGGATGCTAAGTGTAAACATTCTTTTGCGGCCAAATATATCACCAAAATGAGCCATCACAATACCACCAAAAGGGCGAATCAAATAGCCGGCAGCAAAAATGCCAAAAGTCTGAACTTGACTTAACCATGTAGGCATATTAATCGGAAAAAATAAATGGCTAATCGTTATTGAGAAAAAAACAAAAATAATAAAATCATAAAACTCTAATGCGCCACCTAACGCTGAAAGCGCTAAGGTTTTATAATCCTGATTATTTAATGTTCTCACATTTTGGGAAATTGCAGAATTTGACATAATCATCCTTGTAAATATTTGTTTACAACCAGTCTAGTAAATTGTACTACTATACAAGAACTAACTGTTATTTAAAAGAAAATATCTAAAAGTGAACAAAAATCAAAACTAGCACTAAATGATTAATAGTTAGTCATACAAATACCTACAATAACAAAATCTTAACAAATGGAGAGTTCTAAAATGGCAACAAAACGCATTTCTCGTGGAAAATTCAACCGTATGCAACAATTATCTAACCAAGATGGCGTAATTGCAGCATTAGCAATCGATCAGCGTGGTTCAATGGTAAAAATGATGCAAAATGCCGTTGGTCAAGAGCGTTATCACATTGACATGGTTTATGAATTTAAAGAGCTTGTTTCTCAGGAATTAACCAAATATGTTAGTGCCATTTTGCTTGATGAAGAACTTGGTTTCAAAGGTATGGCTGCTAAAAATAAAAATGCAGGCTTAATCATGTCTTATGAAAAAACTGGTTATGATGCCAATACTCCTGGTCGTTTACCTGATATTTTGCCTGAAGATTCACTGCAACGTTTATTGAAAAAAGGTGCGGATGCAGCAAAAGTCCTTGTTTATTATAATCCGGATGACCCTCAAGATATCTTAGATAAAAAACATGCCTTTTTAGAACGTTTAGGCAATGAAGCGAGAGCCGCTGATATTCCGGTATTTGTCGAACCAATTGTCTATGATAATGTGGTGACTGATGATAAAAGCCCTGAATTTGCCAAAATCAAACCTCAAAAAGTGATCAAAACTATTAAGGAATTTACTAAAGATCACTATTACATCGATATCTTAAAAGTAGAAGTGCCAGTTCTATTTAAAAATGTTGAAGGGTTTAACGACAATAATCCTGTGGTATATTCCCAAAAACAAGCGGCTGAATATTTTAAACAAGCAAGTGACGCTGCTACACGCCCATTTATCTACTTAAGTGCGGGTGTACCAACCAAGACTTTCCATGAAGAGCTTATTTTTGCTGGCGAACATGGCGCTAAATACAGTGGTATTTTAGGCGGTCGTGCAACTTGGTTTGAAGGCGTAGCAGCATATGCTAACGGCGGTAAAGATGGATTAAAACGTTGGCTAGATACAACTGGTCGTGAAAATGTTGAACACCTTAACAAAATCTTAAAACAATACGCAACACCTTGGTATGATGTGTATGGTGGCAAAGATAAGATTGAAATTATTGATCCTGTATTAAGCAATTAATTGATTATTTTTTTAAAATTTATAACGAAGATTTAATACAAAAAAGAGTACAAGTTTTCTTCCAACTTGTACTCTTATAATTAACAATAAATTAGCTAATTACTTTTTAATACTCCTGCAAATATCTCCAATTAGATAGCTTTATCAAAAAATAAATTTACTTTACTTTTTTCAGACATGGATTCTAAATATTCTCTGATTTTAGTTGGAAATTTAAGTCCTTTAACACATGTCAAATTGCGTAATATTGGGAACAAACAAATATCATCCCAAGATAATAAGCCATTACATGCATTAGGTGAAGTAATTAAAGATTCAAGTTGAGTAAATAAATCAGCTACCTTAGCGATTAACGAATCAGTCTGAGCAAGACATTCATCAAACGATCCCATCTTTTTACTCTTATTTGTGACAAAATTATCAATAGCATCTTGAGTAGCAAATTCAGCTAAACCAAGCTTGATATAACGCGGACACTCTAACTTATAATCATATTGTTGAAGTTGTTTTATCAATGCTTCAATTTTTGGATTTTTAGGTCCTGTTAAAATAGGGCTACCACCATAATTGCTATCGATATAAGCAACAATATCCAAACTTTCTGGCATATAACTACCATCTTCTTTTTGTAAGATGGGTACCATTTTTTCGCCAATCATGCTTTCTGGTGATTTAGCATCATTACTTAGAAAAACATGCTGTTCAACCGGAATATTTTTCAAGCCAAAAATCATTCTTGCACGTACACAAAAAGGACAGTGTTCATAAATAAATAATTTCATATTCGTCTCCTAAAACAATCAATGCCCCATAATAAAAAAGCCAAGACTAAAAACAGCACAAAAACCAATCCAGAGGAATAAAGCGCTTTAGCGTAACCAACCTTCACTACATTAATAAAAGGATAGGGATATTGATTAGTAAAATAACCTCTTGTGAAGATATAAATACCATAAATTAGCATTGACAAAAACGAGCCAACGATAACCTTGAAATGAATGCGTCGAAATGGACCCCATATTAACCAACTTAATACGCCAGCAATAGGTAAAACGACATGTAAACTCTCATTAGTAAATTGTAATAATGTACTCGGTGGTTTATGAATACTTCTTAATATTAGATTATAGACAACAGCCGTTATAATTACTCCGATTAAACCATTTAATCGAATCACTTTAAATAAATATCGATTACAGTTTGGATTAAAGGCTAACCACAAACAGCTAAATGCCAACATGAGATTAGACAACACGGTAAAAAAACTGTAATAAAAAACCATTCTCCCGATAGGTGTTCCTGGTTGCCAAGGCCGAAGTCGTGTATGCCAATAAATATAAGTTTCAAGACCTATTACCAAAAAAGCATATAGCACAATAAAAAGATTAATATTTCGTTTCAGCATAACTTATTATAAAAAATAACTGATAGTGCAGTATATCGTAGGCTAAAGAAAAGATACAAAAGATTCTTCCAACATAAACTAAAGTGAATAGTTATTAGCAGTTAGTATATAATAGGAAAAATCGTCGAAAAAAGAGTTGGCTTTTAATGTCTGATAAAGAGATATCATCACAAAATAAAATATTAATTGAACAATTTTTAGACTCAATTTGGTTGGAACGAAATCTTTCTGAAAATACTATCGAATCTTATAAACTCGACCTGTTTGCTTTAAGCCAATCACTGCAATCACAGCAAGTTAATTTCATCACTGCGCAATCAATTAATTTGCAGGAATTTTTATTGCAACGAGTTAAAGATGGTTATAAAGCAAGTAGTTCAGCTCGTTTACTTAGTGCGACTAAACGTTTTTTTCAATATTTATATCAAGAAAATTATCGTACGGATGATCCATCAGCTATATTATCATCGCCCAAATTACCCAAAAAGTTACCCAAAGATCTAACAGAATTACAGGTTGATGCTCTTCTTGAATCACCAAGTATTGATGATCCAATAGAATTGCGAGATAAAGCGATGTTAGAAGTGCTTTATGCAACAGGGCTACGCGTTTCGGAGTTAGTGAATCTAGAGATTAGCGATGTAAGCCTTAGACAAGGAGTAGTTAGAGTCGTTGGTAAAGGAAATAAAGAGCGTTTAGTTCCTTTGGGAGAAGAGGCTATTTATTGGCTTGAATACTATTTCAAATATGCGCGCAACGATCTTTTAAAAAATGGCCCTGTTGATGTTCTTTTTCCAAGTCGATTGGGTAAAAAAATGACACGACAGACTTTCTGGCATAGGATAAAATATTATGCCATACTAACGGGCATTAATATAGAAGCCCTTTCGCCTCATGTACTTAGACACGCTTTTGCAACGCATTTACTTAATCATGGTGCCGATTTGCGTGTTGTACAAATGTTACTTGGGCATAGTAGTTTATCAACTACACAGATTTATACACATGTTGCAACAGAAAGATTAAAACAGTTGCACAGCAAACATCATCCTCGCGCATAGCGGTTCAATAAACTAAGGATAATTGAATGAAAAAATTAGTAATCAGTTTAGGTTTAGCATTGATCTCAACTTCAGTATTAGCCTCTAACGCCGATATTACAAAAACAATGGAAAAGTTAGGTTTTTCTAGCAAAGAAATTACAATCGAAAATAATCCAATACAAGGGCTAAAAAGTGTTACCACACCAGATGGTATCTTTTATGTCACTGATGATGGTAAATTCTTAACTCAAGGGCCAATCTATAATCTTGAAGGCAGTGAACCAGTAAATATTGCCAACAGCAATAACTTAAAATTAATGAAATCAATTGAAAAAGATGCCATTGTTTATCAAGCTCCAAATGAACAATATGTTATCTCAGTTTTTACCGATTACACATGCCACTACTGTAAATTATTACACGAAAATATTGAGCAATATTTAAATGCAGGCATCTCAGTTCACTATTTTGCTTTTCCACGAGCAGGAGCAGATAGTGAAGTAGGTAAAAATATGCAATCCATTTGGAGTGTAGTTGATCGCAAAGCCGCTTTTGAAAATGCATATAAAGGTAATAAAATTTCACCTGCTAATAGCATGATCCCTTATGTAACACAGCAATTTAACGTTGGTAAAAAACTCGGTATTAGTGGAACACCAGCAATAGTATTACCTGATGGACAACTTGTCTCTGGTTACGTTCCGGCTGATAAATTAATCGAAATTTTAAAAAAGAAATCTAAAAACTAGTACTGTATAATTTATAATCTTTAAATTATAGAATACAAAAAATTGTTAGCGCATACGCGCTAACATTCATCATATGAAAGCAGATAAATTAATACATCGTAAGTTACCCGAAACGCTACCAGAATTATCAAATGACATTCCGTTATTGTTGCAGCGAGTATATGCATTGCGCGGAATAACGTCTATGCAAGAACTAGACTATACCACTCGTAATCTATGTAACTACGACAATCTAGATGGGACCAATAAAGCTGTTGACATTCTTTATTCTGCAATGAAAAACAATGAGCGAATAATGATTGTTGGAGACTTTGATACCGATGGCGCAACCAGTACCGCATTAACGGTAAAAGCGTTAAAAAAAATGGGGTGTCAATTTGTCGATTATATTATTCCAAATCGTTTTGATGATGGATATGGCTTAAGTATTAACGTCGTAAAGAAAGCAATTTTACAAAAAGCGGATCTTATTATTACTGTTGATAACGGTGTTTCTGCTGTTGAGGCGGTCGAATTTGCAAAACAGTCGAATTTAACCGTCATTATTACCGATCACCACTTATGTCCAGAAAAACTACCTTCTGCGGATGCAATTATCAATCCTAATTTACCAAATTGCACTTTTCCTTCAAAACATTTAGCAGGTGTTGGTGTAGCTTTTTATTTTATGTTGGCATTACGGTCAAAATTACGCAAGGAAAACTGGTTCACCACACATAATTTAGAAGAATTTAATATTGCTAGCTTATTAGACTTAGTTGCCCTTGGCACTATTGCCGATGTGGTAAAACTCGACCTAAATAACCGAATACTAGTCCATCAAGGTGTTAGTCGTATCCGAGCAGGCTATTGTTGTGAAGGAATTAAAGCATTATTAAATATTTCCAGACGAGATCCCCTTACGTTCACCTCAACAGATCTTGCTTATTATATAGCCCCAAGACTAAATGCTGCTGGACGAATGGATAATATGTCTCTGAGCGTAGAATTATTGCTATGTGAAGACTATGATAGTGCTGTCAATCAAGCAGCCGATCTTGATACGCTTAATAGTGATCGAAAATTAATTGAGCAAACGATGTATCAAGAAGCTTTATCCCAAGTTGAACAGATACATAAAACTTCTTTCCCTAATTCAATAGTGGTACATCATCCTGAGTGGCATCAAGGTGTTATTGGTATAGTCTCAGCACGATTGAAAGACAAATATTATCGCCCTGTGATATGTTTCGCTTCTACAGAAGATGGATTATTGAAAGGTTCTGGAAGATCAATAGATGGTATTCACTTACAAAATGTACTCTATGAATTGAATCAAAGAGATCCAAATATTTTGGTTAGCTTTGGTGGTCATGCCATGGCTGCTGGATTAAGTATTCAAGAAAAAGATTTAGATAAATTTAGGGATCTTTTAGAAACAGTGATAACTGAGCAACTTGATTTGAAGGTACTTGAACAAACGATTGAAACCGATGGCGAGATAAATAACGAAGATTTTAATTATTCAATTGCAAAACTACTAAAAGACTCTGGTCCATGGGGTGAAGGATTTATCGAACCTACATTTGATGGCGAATTTATTATTCATCAGCAACGCATATTTGCTGAAAAACACCTTAAATTAGTATTAGAACCCAAAAATGGGGGACCAATAATTGAAGGGATCTGTTTTAATGTTAATTTAACAAAGTGGCCAGACCAAACGATAAAAGAAGCAAAAATTGTTTATCACTTAGATGTAAATGAGTTTCGAGGAAATCAAACCCTAAAATTAATGATAAGACATATCTGGCCTATCGCATAAGCGATTAAGATCGACTATAATTACTAGATTCTGTAAAATCAGATCAGTTAATCACAAAAATAAAATTAGCAATACAATAGTTTTATCATTAGTACATTTTATACAACATTAAGGACAAAAAATGCATATTCATATTCTTGGGATTTGTGGCACATTTATGGGCGGTATTGCATTAATAGCTCGTTCATTAGGTCACAAAGTAACAGGATCAGATAAAAATGTTTACCCACCAATGAGTACGCTGTTACAAAAAGAGCATATTGATATTATTGAAGGAGACGATCCATCACAATTAACACCAACTCCTGATCTAGTTATCATTGGCAATGCCCTATCAAGAGGAAATCCTTGTGTTGAATACATTTTGGACAATAACATTCCTTACGTCTCTGCACCACAATGGTTACATGATAATGTACTAAAAGACCGTTGGGTTATTGCTGTAGCAGGTACACACGGTAAAACAACAACGGCTGGAATGGTTAACTGGATTTTAGAAAAACAAGGCTACAAACAAGGTTTTGTTATTGGTGGTGTTCCGGGTAATTTTGAAGTATCAGCAAGATTAGGTGAAGGCAACTTTTTTGTTATTGAAGCGGATGAGTATGACTGTTCATTCTTTGATAAGCGCTCTAAATTCATGCATTATTGTCCAAAAACACTGATTATGAATAATTTAGAGTTCGATCATGCAGATATTTTTGATGATCTTAGTTCTATCCAGAAACAGTTCCATCATCTAGTTCGTTTAGTACCAAGTAAAGGGTTAATTATTTCCCCTCAAGAAGATGTTAATTTAAAACAAGTATTAGCGAAAGGTTGTTGGAGTAAACAATCTTTTACCGAATCTGAAGAAGGTTGGTTAGCAAAGAAAATTGCTAACGATGCCAGCCAGTTTGATGTTTATTACAACAACAAAAAGATGGGTACAGTTAACTATTCTTTAGTTGGTGAACACAATATGCATAATGCCTTAATGGCAATTGCCGCTGCACACAATGTTGGTATAGATCCAGCAGATGCTTGTTTAGCATTAGGATCATTTTTAAATGCTAAAAGACGCTTGGAGCTATATGGTGAGGTCAATAACATTGAAATTTATGATGATTTTGCTCATCATCCAACGGCAATTTTAGCAACATTAGAAGCATTACGCAGCAAAATTGGTGCAAATCGACGAATTTTAGCAGTATTAGAGCCTCGTTCTAACACAATGAAGTTAGGGATTTCAAAAGATGAACTTGCTCCATCATTAGGTCGCGCTGATGAAATATATATGTTCCAACCAGAACAACTACCTTGGTTAGTTGCTGATGTAGTCGATGCCTGTATCCAACCGGCTTATTGGACAGCTGATATTGACTTATTAGTTGAAATGATAACAAAATCAGCCAAACCAACCGATGCCATTTTGATTATGAGTAATGGTGGTTTTAGTGGAATTCATAACAAGATTTTAGAAAGCTTAAAAAAACAACAATTAAGAAAACAATTAGATGCATAACGATTAATCGCACTAAATAATTAATTTTCCTAAATGCATCTGCATATTAAAAGATGCAAAAAAGATTGTTGTAATACTTAAATATGCCACTCTTATTCATAATCAGATAATAGTGGCATCGAGTAATAGTGGTAATGTTTTAACAGTGATTATGGTAAGACTTATAACTTAACATTTATCACTCACTAAAGTAACTTCGGTGAGTGATTACTTACATTGTACAGCAAAAAGCTCACATAATTAGCTCTTTATTATTAACTACAGTGAACAGTAATTGCTAACCCACCACGTGAAGTCTCGCGGTATTTTGCATTCATATCCTTTCCGGTTTCGTACATAGTTTCAATCACCTTATCAAGCGAAACGATAGCTGCGGTAGTGCGTCTTAATGCCATGCGTGTCGCATTAATTGCTTTAACTGCAGCAATCGCATTACGTTCAATACAAGGAACTTGTACTTGACCATCAACAGGATCACAGGTTAAACCTAAATTATGTTCCATACCAATTTCGGCTGCCATACAAACTTGCTGAGGATTACCCCCCAACAATTCAGCCAGACCAGCAGCCGCCATTGAACAAGCAACACCGACCTCACCCTGACAACCAACTTCAGCACCTGAAATAGATGCATTTTTTTGATAAAGTAAACCGATGGCTCCACAAGTTAAAAAATAGCGAATAAAAATATCGGGCGAGACCGGATCGATAAACTTATCATAATAGGCAAGAACGGCTGGTATTATGCCGCAAGCGCCATTGGTAGGAGCCGTCACTACCCTTCCCCCTGCGGCATTTTCTTCACTGACTGCTAACGCAAACATATTTATCCAATCAATAATAATCATTGGATCATTATTATTTTTGCTAGTCAATAATTGGCGATAAAGTGCATTTGCTCGACGAGGAACCTTAAGCGCACCAGGTAATAATCCTTCAGTATTCATGCCGCGTTTAATACAATCAAGCATTGTTTGTCCAACTAAAGAAAAATAATTTACAACATCTTCATAACTATGCAGTTGTAACTCATTTTTTAACACAATACTCGATACCGACAACGAATTATCATCACAATGCTTCAATAATTGCGCTGCTGTTGAAAAAGGATAAGGCACATCAACAGAATTCTGTTCTTGTTGTCCAAACTGCTCCTCTTCAACAATTTTTCCTCCACCCACTGAATAATAGGTTTTCTGGACGATGAGTTCATTACCATGATAAGCGCTTAACGTCATACCATTTTCATGTAATGGTAAAAAAGTTGAATGAAAAATAATGCTTTCGTTTGAAAAATCAATTTGGTATTTACCATTATATATCGGTAATTTACCACATTGGTTCATGGTTTGAATAAAATGGGGAATTTGGTCAATATTAACGGTATCAGGCTTTTCGCCAGATAATCCAAGAATAATTGCAACATCAGTATGATGCCCCTTGCCGGTCAGTGATAAAGAACCATAAACATCTGCCACAATTTTTGTCACTAATGGCATTTGCCCATTATCAATCAGTTGATCAATAAACGCCTTACCCGCTCGCATTGGACCAACTGTATGTGAACTTGAAGGACCTATACCAATTTTAAATATCTCAAAAACTGAACCCATTTTATCCCTTTTATAATCTTTGACATGCACGTAGTTATGAATAAAAAATGACTTATATATTGCTATATTATGGTGATAAGTATTAGCTAATCAAGCTAATAATTGAGATTAAATTTTTATCCTTAAATAAATTAAAAAAAAGTTGAGGAGCGGGGTTTTTGACACCTAATTTTGGTTTAAAAACATGTCAAAATGATTATATAGAATCATAGTAACAATTTTATAATACCCGTTATTTTAATCCATAACAGAGTCGTAGTAACAAATGAACCCTGTATCTATATGTTCAATTTTTAAAAATCCCCCCGTCAAAAGATCCATTTGAAAATAGCTTGGTTTTTCTATCAAAGTCACCTTACCATAGAGTTTATTACCAAAGTACATGTATCCGTCGTTGTTAATGTAAACATCATCATCCGGTTCGATTAATCCACCACACGGGCAATCAGCACTGCTTACTAAATCATCATCTTTAGTTTTGCAAGTATCAAAGCGCCAGCCGACATTTGAAATTTCATCATAACTCATATCCATTAAATGGTATTTGGCGATTTTGAATGGATAGTAAAGTAGAATCATGCAGAACAAAATAAGAGCAATACGAGATAAAAATTTCAAAAATATTCAACCTTATTATTTTTCTAATCTTATAATTATCTAAATTTACTCTATATTTTTACTCATAACAACAATAACCAATAAAATTACTTTAGTGTTACGTTAGGTACTGCTAAACTAGCTCACATTTTAGTATATTATTAGTACATTATTTTTTTCAGGATAAATTTATGCGAACCAGTAAATATCTTCTATCTACATTAAAAGAGACACCCGCTGATGCTGAAGTGATAAGCCATCAATTAATGTTACGTGCCGGCATGATCCGTAAAGTTGCCTCAGGATTATATACTTGGCTACCTACTGGCTATCGTGTACTTAAAAAAGTTGAAAATATTGTTCGTGAAGAGATGAACAAAGCAGGGGCAATTGAAGTGTTAATGCCAGTTGTGCAACCTGCTGATATTTGGCAAGAGAGTGGTCGTTGGGAACAATATGGTCCAGAGCTATTACGTATCAAAGACCGTGGTGACCGTGATTTTGTATTAGGCCCAACCCATGAGGAAGTGATTACTGACTTACTTCGTAATGAAGTCAGTTCCTATAAACAATTACCGCTTAATGTTTATCAAATTCAAACCAAATTCCGCGACGAAGTCCGCCCTCGATTTGGGGTAATGCGTTCGCGTGAATTTATTATGAAAGATGCTTATTCGTTTCATACTTCACAAGAATCTTTACAAGAAACCTATGATGATATGTATAAGGCTTACAGTGCGGTATTTACTCGTGCAGGCTTAAATTTTAGAGCAGTGCGTGCTGATACGGGTTCTATTGGTGGCAACTGGTCGCATGAGTTCCAAGTATTAGCCGATAGTGGTGAAGATGATATCGTCTTTTCAACTGAATCTGATTACGCTGCTAATATTGAGATGGCACAAGCATTAGCACCAACGCAAAGCCGATCAGCACCAACTAAGGCAATGGAACTGGTTGATACACCTGATGCCAAAACAATTGATGAATTAGTTGCACAATTTAATTTACCGATTGAAAAAACAGTTAAAACACTCATGGTTAAGGCGACTAAAGAGAGTGGGCACCAACTTGTAGCTTTATTAGTCCGTGGTGATCATACGTTGAACGAAATCAAAGCGGAAAAAATTGATATTGTGGCATCACCGCTTGAATTTGCAACTGAAGAGGAAATTCGTGCGATAGTGAATGCAGGGCCAGGCTCATTAGGACCAGTAAACCTTAATATGCCAATCATCATTGACCGTGATGTGGCAGTAATGAGTGATTTTAGTGCTGGCGCCAACATTGATCATAAACATTATTTCAATATCAATTGGGAAAGAGATGTCGCTTTACCTCGCATTGAAGATATTCGTAATGTGGTTGAAGGCGATATTAGCCCAGATGGTAAAGGGTCATTACAAATTAAACGTGGTATTGAAGTTGGACATATTTTCCAACTTGGTACTAAGTATTCAGAAGCAATGAAAGCAACTGTCCAAGGTGAAGATGGACAAAACCATGTGATGATCATGGGCTGTTATGGAATTGGGGTTAGCCGAATTGTTGCCGCTGCAATTGAACAATGCCATGACGATCGAGGGATTATTTGGCCAGAAGCGATTGCACCATTTAGTGTTGTCATTATTCCAATGAATATGCATAAATCAGAAAAAGTACAAGCCACTGCTGAAAAACTTTATGCCGATCTCCAAGCTATCGGTGTTGAAGTATTATTTGATGATCGTAAAGAGCGACCAGGTGTGATGTTTGCTGATGCCGAACTTATTGGCATTCCTCATACTATCGTTATTGGTGAACGTAACCTTGATAATGGTGAAGTGGAATACAAACATCGTGCGGGTGGCGATAAAGAATTAATTAAAGTTGATGATATCGTTGAATTTATTAAAAAACGTCAACAATAAATTTAAGAATT
Organism: Gilliamella sp. wkB195; assembly: GCF_001690445.1. Taxonomy (NCBI): domain Bacteria; kingdom Pseudomonadati; phylum Pseudomonadota; class Gammaproteobacteria; order Orbales; family Orbaceae; genus Gilliamella; species Gilliamella sp. wkB195. Next base: position 51,843 of record NZ_LZGP01000007.1, on the reverse strand, counting down.
AGATTTTAATATTGGAGCACAAATGGCCTGTAATAAAATATCCAAAATAACTAATATTTTTTTATTGTGTTACTTGTGCTTTATTATTAGTGGTTGTCAATCTAATATCAATTCTTTACATCTCCCCGATAATTTTTATCAAGTTTCTAATGATGTCTATCGCTCTGATCAACCCAGTGTAGAGCAGATAGCGCAACTTGATAAACTTGGCTTTAAAACCATTATAAATTTACGGCTATTTCACAGCGATCGAGAGTTAGTCGAAAATACACAGATGTCAGAAGTTTGGATTCGAATGCGAGCAGGTGATATTACTGATGAGAAAATGATCCAAGTAATGAAAGCAATTCATAGCTCCCCTAAACCGATATTAATCCATTGTTGGCAAGGTAGTGATCGTACCGGCGTCACTATTGCTATGTACCGTTTGGTTTTTGAAAATTGGACTAAATCTCAAGCAATTAATGAGTTAATGCAAACTGAATTTGGTCACCACTACAATGTTTATCCTAACATACGAAAATACATTGAAAACGTTGATGTAGAATATATTCGCCATGCTGTATTTGAATAATTTCATTATTTAATTTAATAAACTAAATAGTCTTTATCAAATAAATAGCTCAATTTGATAAAAAATTCAAAGTGATATTGTCTTTTTTTTAAGCTAAAATGTTTCATAATCAAATTTTTTTATGAGTCATAAATATGTTAAAAAAAGCAATCGCATTGGTACTATCAACATCACTATTCTTACAAAATACACCTATTGTTTATGCAGCAGATAATATAACACTACCTGAGATGGGAACCGCAGCTGCAACCACATTAAGCATCGGGCAAGAAAAAGAGATGGGTGATTATTATGTGCGATTGTTACGAGGCAGTGCTCCTATAGCCAATGACCCTGTCTTAAATCAATATATTAATAATTTAGGGAAAAAATTAGTTTCTAAATCTGAATCAGTTCAAACCCCTTTCCATTTTTATATAATGAAAAGTAATGTGCTCAATGCCTTTGCTTTTTTTGGCGGTAATGTTGTCATTCATTCAAGAATAATTATGGATACTGATAATGAAAGCCAATTAGCTTCGGTTATGGCTCACGAAATTGGGCATGTTACTCAACGCCATTTAGCTCGCGCTATGGAGGCTCAAAATAAAAATAGTCCTTATGTTTGGGGAGGAGCCTTAGGTTCATTACTATTAACATTAGCTAATCCAGAAGCGGGTATGGCGGCAATGACAACCACCATGGCAAGTTCGACACAGAGTATGATTAGTTTTACTCAATCAAATGAACAAGAAGCCGATAGAGTTGGGCTTAGAACCATAGCGAAAGCCGGATTTGATCCTCATGCATCTTCTGAATTTTTACAAAAACTGGCTGATCAAAGTCGCTTCAGTAGTAAACCGCCTGAAATTTTAATGACTCACCCATTACCGAATAGCCGTTTATCGGATATGCGCAATCGCTCTTTGCAATATTCTAAAAAAAATGTACCTTCCTCATTAAGTTATTATTTAGCTAAGGCCCGAATAGCAATACTTATGGGAAATAATAATACCGCTAAACTATTACTTGATAATTATCGCAAATTGAATACCGATCAGGGTAAAAAGGCGCTAACCTATGCCGTCGCACTAAGTAATTACAAAAGTAAAAATCTTGTTCAAGCAAAAATTCAATTACAACCGTTATTAGATAATGATCCAGATAATATTTGGTATATTGATTTAATGACAGATATCAATTTAGAAAGTAATAATAATAAAGAAGCCATAGCTCGTTTACAATCTGCCTTAAAACGATCACCTGATAATGCTGTATTACAATTAAATCTTGCTAATGCTTATATAAAAGATGGCCAATATCAGCAAGCGGTGAGTTTATTACATCGTTATACATTTGATCACAATGATGATACTAATGGTTGGGATTTACTGGTTACCGCTTATGGGGGAATAAAATCGAGAGCCCAAGAAATGAGTGCAAGGGCAGAATCAATCGCGCTTGAAGGACGTTTCCCTGAAGCAATTCAATTGTTAACCAATGCTAGAGCTCAAGCTAAAGGTAATCAAACATTAATTTCAAAAATTGACGCAAGAATTAATCAATTAAAACAATTACAGAAACGTTACGCTGCTTATAGCAGAAGGTAGTCTGAATATTACTCGGCTAATAACTTAATTAGCCGAGTATACATGACAAAATTAACGGTAATTAATTGTTTAAATGATCGACATTATTATAAAACTTAACTGAAAATTCCCCATCAGGCTTATCATCAGTTTGCTTATAGTTAACTACACTTATACTGGTATTTAACACTCGTGGGAAATAATCTTCATCACGATGTCTACGCCAATCTCCACCATTTAAAACACAAAGTAATATTCTTAAAACCGTACCATGTGATACAACTAAAATATTACCTTGATCTTGCGGTGCATTTTTTACGATAACATTTAAAGCTTCTTTCATACGAGAAAGTATATCAAGGTAGTTTTCACCTTGGTTAATAGATGAGTCAAAGTTTTCAGGATCAGTTAAATAAGTCGTGAATTCTGGTATTTCTTTTTTTAATGAAGGGACATGTTTGCCTTCCCAAAGACCAAAATCCATTTCTCTTAGATTATCAAGTTCAAAAGTCGGAATGACATTGTCATTTTCATGAATGATATAATCTCGAGTCTCTTTAGCCCGTTGTTGTGGGCTTGAGTAGGCTTGTATAAAAGGTATATTTTTCAGATGCTTTCCAGTGATTTGAGCGCCTAAAACACCATTTTCTGTCAAAGGCGAATTTTTCGATCCTTGCATTTGATCTTTAATATTCCATTCGGTTTGACCATGTCTAATTAAATATAAATTAAGATCTTTCATTATTGTTGATTACCTTCTCATTTAAATCATTGTTGATATTTATCATTTCTAATCTGAATCAAGCAGTTTTGCAATATATTATCCATCGGGGCATGTAATTGCATCTCTTGTAAAGTTTTTGGATGAATGAATTTCACATTAGCAGCATGTAAAAACAATCGGTTAAGTTTGCTTTTAGCTAATAATTCATCAAATTGGCTATCACCGTAACGATCATCAAATGCTATTGGATGATTAACATATTGAGTGTGTACACGAATTTGATGCGTTCGTCCAGTTACTGGGCTAGCTTTAATTAAGGTTGCAAAACCAAAGCGTTCTTCCACTTTGAATCGTGTTTCAGATGGCTTACCTTCTGCATTTACCTTAACCACACGCTCACCACTTTTGAGTACATTTTTTAATAGTGGTGCTTGTACAACTTTACATTCAGAAGGCCAATTACCTTTCACTAAAGCTAAATAATTTTTTTGCATCTGTTTTAAACGAAGTTGTTCATGTAATGCTTTTAGTGCAGAACGTTTCTTAGCAATAAGTAAAACACCAGATGTTTCACGATCGATACGATGTACTAATTCTAAAAATTTGGCTTCAGGTCTTAATGCTCTTAATCCTTCAATAACGCCAAAACTTAAGCCACTTCCACCATGTACGGCAATGCCAGATGGTTTATTAATCGCAAGAATCACATCATCTTCATAAATAATTGATTTTTCTAAATCAGCAACTTTATTCAGTTTTTTTGAAATTTCAGGAACTGTTTTTTCTGAAACACGAATAGGTGGAATTCGAACTTCATCACCAACAGCTAATTTATATTCTGGCTTAATCCGCTTTTTGTTGACACGCACTTCCCCTTTTCTAAGTATGCGATAAATCATACTTTTAGGCACACCTTTAAGGTATGTTATTAAAAAGTTGTCAATTCGTTGTGTCACATTTTCTTCGGTGATTGTGACAAATGAGACTTGTAATTTTGTTTGTTGAACGTTTGAGTCCATAAGAAAAGATTAATCCACCTTTAATAAATAAAAGTCGTTTACATTACTTAAAAATAAACTACACTAATGGTAAAAAGAATAAGATTGGTTAATTTTAATAACCTAGTATAAAATAATTATAGCGGAATATGGAGGAATAAAATAGTATGTTGTATTTACTCAACCAATACTCTCGAGGAAGATTTGCTTGGTTTTTATTGTTTCTTTCCACTGCTATTTTTGAATTGACCGCTCTCTATTTTCAACATGGTTTAGGACTAGCTCCTTGTACTTTATGTATTTATCAGCGCTGTGCAATTTACGGTATTATGTTTGGCAGCATCGTTGGACTAATCAATCCCCAAAAATTAATATTTAGACTCGCTGGCATATTAATCTGGCTATTTAGCGCCTTTAAAGGGTTTGAATTAGCAACTTTTCATGCCCATTTGCAGTTCGAACCAGATTTGAGTGACACCTGTGCAATTAATGTCCAATTCCCTTCTTGGTTACCATTAAATGAATGGTTACCAAGCATGTTTAATGCTTATGGTTCTTGTTCTGAAAAAATTTGGTCGTTCTTAACTATTGAAATGTCGCAATGGATGATAATCATTTTTGCTTGCTATCTTTTTGTTAGTTTAACCATCCTATTTTGCCAATTGTTTTCAGCTAATAAAAAGTCAATCTGGAGTAAATAAGTTTATTTCAACTGGCACTTTTTACCGAGTTTGTTAGAATGTGTGACAATTTAATTTGACAAATTATCACACTAAATGCTTTTGGAATATCATCCCCCTATTGATCCTTGGTTAACTATTTTATATCAAGATGATCATATTGTTGTGGTTAACAAACAACCTGGTATTTTGTCGGTATCAGGAAATAAACCGCAATTTATAGATAGTATTATTCATCGTTTACAACAAAAATATAGTTATGTTGAATCAGTCCATCGTCTAGATATGGCTACGAGTGGCATTATGGTTGCTGCTTTATCTAAATTAGCAGATAGAGAAATTAAAAAGCAGTTTAGAGAGCGTATACCTAAAAAAACATATATTGCTGTGGTCCACGGTCACCTTAAGGATGACGCAGGCCAAGTCGAACTCCCATTAATTTGTGATTGGCCTAATCGCCCAAGACAGATGGTAGATCATGAAAATGGCAAATATGCATTAACACATTATCAAGTTATTTCACGCAATAATGATAATACAACTCGGGTGGCATTGTTTCCATTTACAGGGCGCTCTCATCAATTAAGAGTGCATATGCAAGCTATAGGGCATCCTATTTTAGGCGATAAATTTTATGCTCATCCTGAAGCATTTTCAATGTCAAAAAGGTTATTGTTACATGCTCAACATCTAACAATAAATCATCCTAAAACCGGTGAAACTCTGACATTCCGTTGTGAACCTGATTTTTAAAACTTAAGCGTACATCTACTTGCTATACTTGATTAACTAATTACGATATAAAACTAATATCATGGAGTCATTAAATGCAGAAAATTGTTTTAGCCACTAATAACCAAGGAAAGGTCAATGAATTACAAACGCTTTTAGCCGATGCTGGATTTGATGTTATAGCCCAAAATACCTTCAATGTTCCTGATATAGAAGAAACAGGCCTAACATTTATTGAAAATGCCATCTTAAAAGCAAGACATACCGCAAAAGTGACTCAACTACCGGCGATAGCAGATGATTCAGGTTTAGTTGTTCAAGCACTAAACGGGCAACCTGGTATCTATTCCGCTCGTTATGCAGGAGAACATGGTAATGACAAAAGCAATAATGACAAGCTATTACTTGAATTAAAAGATGTGCCTAAAGAAAAAAGGACAGCATACTTTTATTGCGCACTCGCTTTTATGCGACACGAAAATGATCCTACACCAATCATCTGTTTAGGGAAATGGAATGGATTAATTATGAATGAACCTCATGGAAATGGTGGTTTTGGTTATGATCCTTTATTTTATATTCCTGAGCTTAATTGCAGTGCAGCAGAGCTAACTAAAGAACATAAGAGCCAAATTTCTCATCGTGGACAGGCTTTAAAACAGTTAATAGCTAAAATAAAAATAGATTATTAGAGAATTTATTTAGCTTATTGTTTCTTTTCATGAATTGCACATGTTGAACTAAACAGTATATACTAGTGCACCAATTATTTTGGAGTCGATATTGTGATATTGTTGATAGTAAGTGGCCGTTCTGGTTCAGGAAAATCAATTGCATTACGCGCATTAGAAGATATGGGTTTTTATTGTGTTGATAATATTCCCGTCGCATTATTACCGCAACTTGCAGAATCATTAAAAGATAACAATACACCTGTTGCGGTTAGTATCGATATTCGCAATTTACCAGCTAACTTTAATTTTGATCATGATATTTTTCAGCGATTACCATCCTCTGTTACTCCTGAAATAATCTTTTTTGATTGTAGTCGTAATACTCTGATCCGACGTTATAGCGAAACAAGACGAATACATCCGCTAACCAATCAAAAATACTCGTTAGAAGAAGCCATTGATCTTGAAGAGAAGTATTTAGAGCCTTTAAAATCACACGCAAGTTTAGTTATAAATACTGATAATCTTTCAGTTCATGAGTTATCTAATATTCTTCGTTCACGGATTTTAGGAAAAAAAGAGCGGGAATTAACCATGATTTTTGAATCATTTGGCTTTAAACATGGTTTACCTGTCGATGCTGATTTCGTATTTGATGTAAGATTTTTACCTAACCCGCATTGGGATATATCATTACGTCCATTAACTGGCTTAGATGAGCCTGTTAAAAATTTCTTACTAAAACATGATGAAGTTACCAATTTCATTTATCAAACAGCCAATTATTTACAACAGTGGTTACCAATGTTAGAAAAAAATAATCGTAGCTATTTAACGATAGCCATCGGTTGTACAGGCGGGCAACACCGTTCTGTTTTTATTGCAGAACAATTAGCCGAGTTTTTTAAAGCGCAAAATAAACAAGTGCAAATTCGTCATCGAACACTTGAAAAAAAATAATTACTACTACTCTGAAAGTTCAAAATTTGGTAACTCCTCAAATCGTTTTTTATATTTTTCAAAAATATCTTTCAGAGTTAGCTTAGGTTTAGCCGGTTTAATTAATTCACTGACTTTAACTAATTCGATATTGTCAGGCAAATTAGCTAATTTTGCTCTTAAAACATTAACTGTTTGAGGATGTGGATGGCCAATGGCGATAGCATAACCATTTTTTTGCGCAATTTTAACTGCCAGGTCAAACTGCTGACTAATGGCTCTTTCTATCTGCTGATCATCTAAAAATACATCACGCCCAATTACAGTTATATTATAATCAGTTGCGGCGTTTTTTACTTGAGTTTTACCTATCGTTTTACTATCCAAAAAAAACATTGAGTGATGACTTAATGCTTTCATAACATTGTGCATACCATTGAAATTTGATGTCATCAAACTGCCCATATGATTATTTACACCTATTGCATATGGAACTAGGGATACTGCATCATCAACAATTCTTTTTACTTCTGCTTCATCCATATAAGGAAATAGAGTATCTTTCTCTAAAGGTTGTTTCCCCATAGGAGCCATAGGTAAGTGAATAATCACATCATTACCATGCTGATGAGCAAAGGTTGCGATATGTTTGGCATTTGGTGAATGTGGTAAAACAGCAATTGTAATGTTGGGTGAAAATAAAATAATCTGTTCTTCATTATGTTGACGATAACCAAAATCATCAATAACTAACGCTAGTTTCGCTGCATATGCACTATTTACATTTAATAATAATATCCCTATATATAATATACGTTTAATCATTTTAACCAACCACTAGGATCTAATGCTTTACCATCTCGGCGAATTTCAAAATAAAGCCCAGGAGTATTTTGACCTCCGCTTGAACCAACAATTGCAATCGGCTGATCTGTCCTAACATTATCACCGACTTCTACTAAAACACGTTGGTTATAGCCATATAAACTCATATCGCCTTTACCGTGCTCAAGCGCAACCACAAAACCATAACCTTGCAGCCAGCTGGCTAGGATAACTCGACCATCAGTAATTGCTTTGACTTGTGTGCCATCTTTGGCATTTATCACCATTCCCTTCCAACGAAGTTCACCTTGCAAAGCCTCACCAAATCGATGAGCAATACTACCATTTACAGGCCAAAGAAATTGATTCTGTGGTTTACCAATACCACTAACTCGAGCCATTAATGCACGTTCATCCGCGTTAGGTGTATAATTTGTGTTCTTTTGTTTTTCTTGGATATTTTTGGCTTGTCTTGCTTCTTCTTCCGCAATTCGACGGTTTTCTCTTTCTGCTTGAGCAATCTTAGCCTGTAATTTCGCTTCATTATCTTTAAGTTGAGCTAATTTTTGTTGATTTTTTTGCATTGATGATTCAAGAGAATTGATAGTTTTTTGGCGTTTTTGGTGATTTTTTTCTAAGGCTATTTGCTCTTGTTTTTGCTTGTTATGTAGTGTTTTTTGAGTGGCTTGCTTTTTTTGTAAAGCATTTTTCTTTTCATTGAGTTGTAATTGCGTTTCACGAAGCTTATTTATTTGTTGTTGTCTTGCTTCATTAATATAACGAAAATAAGTAATAAGGCGTTCATTACGCTCACTTTGTTCGCTAGCAAAGATCAACTTAAAATTGGTATTTTTTCCTAATTTAAATGCGCTTTCTAGCTGTTTGGATAACTCATCTCGTTGTTGATTTTGTTTAATGGTTAATTCATCAATTTGCTTGATTAAATTAGTAATTTCCCCATCTAATTTTTTTAGCGTAAGACCATTTTTTTCAATCGATGTAAGTAAATTAGCTATTTCAGTTTCTTGGTTTTTAAGATCATTGACCAATTGAGTCCGTTCTTTTGTTTGTTCTGCTAGGCGCTTTTCATGCTCTTTAATTGAACGACGCAATGATTCTAATTGTTGATTATCATCAGCATACACAAAATGTGTATTAATTAATCCAATAAATAAAATAATCAATAGATTACGATAAATAGACATGGCCTTTTTATTTATGATTTATTACCAAGCAATAAAGATAACTTTACTATACCTACAAATGTGTAAAGATGCAAAATGAAAACTATATTATGTAACTTTATTAATAAAAGTAATTAGGCATTTCACAAGCACTAATAAAAAGTATAAAATGTAGCACTATTTAATTTGTAGTAAAAATTAATTTAACCACAAAGATAACATCATGCAAAAGTTTAATGTCAAAACCTTTCAGGGTTTAATACTTACGTTACAAGATTATTGGGCTAATCAAGGTTGTACAGTGATTCAGCCATTAGATATGGAAGTCGGCGCAGGTACTTCTCATCCAATGACCTGTTTAAGAGCACTTGGTCCTGAACCGATTAATGCTGCTTACGTTCAACCTTCTCGCCGCCCTACTGATGGTCGTTATGGTGAAAATCCTAATAGGTTACAACATTATTACCAATTCCAAGTTATCTTAAAGCCATCACCAGATAATATCCAAGAACTTTACTTAGGATCACTAAAAGAGCTTGGTCTTGATCCAACTGTTAACGATATCCGTTTTGTAGAAGACAATTGGGAAAATCCAACATTAGGTGCATGGGGATTAGGTTGGGAAGTTTGGTTAAACGGTATGGAAGTGACCCAATTTACCTATTTCCAACAAGTTGGTGGTCTTGAGTGTAAACCGGTGACTGGCGAGATTACTTATGGTTTAGAACGCCTTGCTATGTATATTCAAGGCGTAGATAGCGTTTATGATTTAATCTGGAGTGATGGCGCATTTGGTAAAACCACTTATGGTGATGTTTTTCACCAAAACGAAGTTGAACAATCTACCTATAATTTCGAGTACGCTAATATTGATTTCTTATTTTATTGTTTTGAACAACATGAAAAAGAAGCAAAAATGTTACTTGAATTAGAAAAACCTCTACCGCTACCTGCTTATGAACGTATTTTAAAAGCAGCTCACTGCTTCAATTTACTTGATGCCCGCAAAGCTATTTCAGTAACTGAGCGACAACGTTACATATTGCGTATCAGAACATTAACAAAAATGGTTGCTGAAGCATATTACGCCTCTCGTGAAGCACTTGGATTTCCAATGTGCCAAAATAAACGTTCTAACCAAAATGCATCAAAGTAGGAATTGATATATTATGCAAAAAACATTTCTAGTAGAAATCGGTACTGAAGAGTTACCACCGAAATCACTCCGCACTTTGGCTGAAAGCTTTGCAGCTAATTTTATTGAACAACTTGATAATGCTAACTTAGAACATGGTGAGGTACTTTGGTTTGCATCGCCGCGCCGTTTAGCTTTAAAAGTATTGAATTTAAATGACACTCAACCAGATAGCCAAGTTGTTAAACGCGGTCCTGCGGTAAGTGCCGCATTTGATGCAAATGGTAAACCAACAAAAGCAGCAGAAGGCTGGGCTAGAGGGTGTGGCATCGATATCTCTCAAGCAGAGCGCATTCAAACAGATAAAGGCGAATGGTTATCTTATACTCATAATCAAAAAGGACAGCCTGTTGTTAATTTATTATGTGATATGGTTAAAAATGCATTAAATAAATTACCTATTCCTAAACCTATGCGCTGGGCAGCTCGCCAAGTTGAATTTATCAGACCAAGCCATACTGTAACTATGCTATATGGTGATCAACTTGTACCGGGCGTCATTTTAGACATTCAATCAGATCGTATTATTCGCGGACACCGCTTTATGGGTGAACAAGAATTTACCATTGATAATGCTGACCAATATCCTGAAATCCTTGAACAACGAGGCAAAGTTATTGCTGACTATAACAAGCGAAAATCAATCATTAAGCAGCAAGCTCAAGAAGCTGCTGAAAAACTTAATGGTAAAGCAGATTTAACTGAAAGCTTACTTGAGGAAGTTTCATCATTGGTTGAATGGCCTGTAGTATTAACAGCAAAATTTGAAGAAAGATTTTTAGAAGTTCCAGCTGAATCATTGGTATATACGATGAAAGGCGATCAAAAATATTTCCCTGTCTATGATAAACAAGGAAAACTATTACCAAACTTTATTTTCGTTGCCAATATTGAATCGAAAGATCCTCAAGTTGTTATTTCTGGTAATGAAAAAGTAGTTCGTCCACGCTTAGCTGATGCCGAATTTTTCTATAGAACAGACTTAAAACAACGTTTGGAAGATCGCCTTCCTCGCCTTGAGACGGTTTTATTTCAACAACAACTTGGTACAGTTAAAGATAAAGCACTTCGTATTGAGGCCTTATCTGGATTCATCGCTGAAAAAATTGGTACTAACACTGAACAAGCCAAACGTGCAGGGAAATTAACTAAATGTGATTTAGTTACTAACACGGTGTTTGAATTTCCTGAAACACAAGGCATCATAGGTCGATATATAGCGATTAAAGATGGTGAAAGTATTGAAGTCGCTACCGCTATTGAAGAACAATATAAACCTCGTTTTTCAGGCGATGAACTACCAAGTACTCCTGTGTCTAGTGCGGTATCTATTGCCGAAAAAATGGATACATTAGCCGGTATTTTTGGTATTGGTCAACATCCTAAAGGTGATAAAGATCCATTTGCACTTCGCCGTGCAGCTATTGGTGTATTACGTATTATTGTTGAAAAAAGCTTACCTCTTGATTTAGTTGAGCTAGCAAGTTTTGCCACATCTTTATATGGAAATAAATTAACCAACAACAATGTTGTTATAGATATTGTTAATTTTATGCAAGGTCGATTCCGAGCATGGTATCAAGAAAAAGGATTTGCGATAGATACCATTCAGGCTGTCTTGGCAATTAATCCAACCAAGCCTGCAGATTTTGATACCCGCGTTAATGCGGTAACACATTTTAGAACGTTACCTGAAGCTTCTTCATTAGCAGAAGCAAATAAACGTGTATCAAATATTTTGTCTAAATCTGAAAACGCTATCCCTGAAAATATTAACGCTTCACTTCTTGAAACGGGAGCTGAAAGCGAATTAGCTATGCAAATAGCAATATTGACAGATAAGTTAGCACCTTACTTTACTGAAGGTCGATATCAAGATGCCTTAATTGAATTAGCATCACTTAAAGCACCTATTGATACTTTTTTTGAGAAAGTAATGGTAATGGTTGATGACGAAAAAATTAAACTAAACCGATTGGCTCTTTTGAAAAAATTACAAAATTTATTTTTAAAGGTTGCCGATATTTCTATACTACAATCATAACTTTTGAATTAAATATAAAGACCGTGGTAATACTAGTATTACCACCCATAAGGAAAAACGATGGACTCACAAAACAATTTATCATTTTTAGTTACTTTTGAAAAAACAGTTAACTTTATTCGCAATAGATTCCCACTAATCGCAATCGCAAGCGTAGTGCTTGCATTAGCTAGTTCATTATTATCGTATCTTATTTTTGATCCAGCTGCTCTTGTAGCTAGCATGGTCTATTACTCAAATCCAGCTCAAGTTCTTGGTGCATTATTTGGAAGATTATTGCTTTTAACAATTGTCTTCATCTTTATTGGTGCCGTGGCAATTGGTATTATTTATAATTTAACTGCTAGTGACAAATTAGATACGAAATTAGTGTCACAACGCATATTACCTGCTTTTCTAAATCTTGCAGGATTTACCGCTATTTATTTTATTATATTTATTATAGCAGGAATTTTGCTTTCTTTAATTATGTGGATTATCGGAATGATATTACCCCAAAAGTTAGTTGTATTATTAACTATATTGATAGGTTTTGCTATATATCTTATCATAAGCATCATTGTGAATTACTTTTGTGCTTCATTAATAGTTCCAGATTCAATAGGATTTTTTCAAAGATTTGCTGGAAGCCATAAATTAGCTGTAACAAAATGGAAAGCACCTTTACTAATGGTATTAATTTCTTTTGGGATTACTATCGTTCTAGGGCTTATTAATTATTTATTGGGTAATAATATTATTGTAGCGACTATTACTTCAATAGTATCTATGTTTATTAGTTTCTTTGTATATAGCTTCTTCTATCGCTTATACAACGTATCTAATAATGTTGAATTACCGAAACTAGATGATAATAATCAAAACAATCAACAAATCATCTCTTAATTTTTTTATGTAGTATAGTTTAGTTTAATCCTAAAAATCCCTATTAATGGCAATTAATAGGGATCATCATTCTCACTTATAATAATTCTTACTATTATGACGCCAGCCATTAGATTGCTCAAAAAGCATAAAATTAAATTTAATATCCATCAATATCAACATGACGCACAACAAACCCATTATGGACAAGAAGCTGCGGATAAACTTGGATTAGAACTAAATGTTGTTTCAGGTCAGATATTTAAAACACTGATTGTATGCATAAATGGGGACAATAAATCATTAGCAGTCTGTGTATTACCGGTTGATTGTACATTGGATCTTAAACAAGCCGCTAAAATTCTTGATTGCAAAAAAGTAGCATTAGCTGACCCGAATCTAGCACAAAAAACAACAGGTTATTTAGTCGGTGGGATAAGTCCTCTCGGGCAAAAAAAGCTATTACCTACACTTATTGATGATAGTGCTAAACAATATGCAACGATGATGGTATCAGGGGGTAAAAGAGGATTAGAAATCGAAATATCACCGCAAGATTTAGCTGATCAATTAAATGCTAAATTTGCTAAATTAACGGTTTAGATAATAAGTAAAATCGTTTCTAAAAACTCAAGAAAAAATAGATTAAAAAGTTGGAGTTAAAAATAAAGCCATAACGATTAGTTATGGCCTTAAAAAATTCTCTAATAGAAAGCAATAAAATTATTTGATTGCTTCTTTTAAGCTTTTACCAGAAACAAATGCTGGTACTTTGCTTGCTGCAATTTTGATTTCTTTACCAGTTTTTGGGTTACGACCAGTACGAGCTTTACGAGCATTAACTTTAAATGTACCGAAACCAACTAATTGAACTGGCTCACCAGATTTTAATGATTCAGTGATAGAAGCTAAAGTTGCTTCTAAAGCAGTTTTTGCTGCAACTTTAGTAATATTAGCTTTGCTAGCAATAGCATCTACAAGTTCTGTTTTATTCATGGAATATCCTTACATATTTATTTTATTGTTAAAGTTAACATTAATAAACAAAGTTAAAACCCAACTTTGCTTCTGTAAACGTGATTTAGATTACATTGTTGTTAAATGTAGTCTATATTTGCCTAATGTTAAAGAAAAATTTAATAAAAATTAAAAAAATCACGCTTTAACCGCTTTAATTGCTCAAAAAAACACCAATATTGCTAGTTTCTGCAGACCGAATGTCCATTTTCAAGCCTTTAATCAAGTCTAACATTTCATTATTTTCATCACTTAATAAGCGAAAAATTTCCCACTGCAAATCAAATTCATCAATTACACTAGGCAAAGTTACTTGTTCATCTTCTGAAAGTTCAATATTATCTTTTGTCATTTCAAATTCAGCTACAGTAGTTGCGGAAATAGAGCTAACTTTGGCTGAGTGTTCATCTATTTCACCACTTATATAAGAGTGTAGAATTTCACTAAGAGCCTGACAAGCATCAATAGCAGGGTAAACCATATATGGGCTATCTTCCTTGATGACTGGAATTAACGATTCAAGTTTCTCAAGTTGTAAATCAAAATTAATTTTCACATTCTCAACCAATAGTGATTCCCAAATAAGATCTAGAATTTTTTTATATCCTACTGCTGATTGTTCATCTTGTTGTAAATTGCAATAATAAATAAAGTTTGGATACATTCGTTCGCATAGACAAACCATAAATAAACGCTGCTTCCAAACTAGCAATTTTGCTATTCTTAATTGAATAGGATTTTTAATCATGAATGAAACCTTTTTGACCGTGTGTGTACTGATTCAACTAAATATTGTACATGCTCAATGGGAATATCTTGGTGAATACCATGACCTAAATTAAAGACATGACCATTATGATAGCCAAATTCACTTAGAACTGACTCAACGTTAGACTCAATCGTTTCCTTATTGGCATACAATATAGAAGGATCTAAATTACCTTGTATGGCAATCTTACCTTTTTGTTCTATCTGATTCAAATCCACTGTCCAATCAACACCGATGGCATCAGCCCCTGATTTAGAAATAGTATCGAGCCATAAACCGCCACCTTTTGTAAATAGCGTCACAGGAACATAAGAAGTGATATTCTGGCTTTTCTTACCCCTTTTTAGTTGAGATAAGATAAGTTCCATATAATGCAAAGAAAACGCTCGATAACTTTCATGGCTAAGCACCCCGCCCCAAGTATCAAATATCATAATCGATTGGGCGCCAGCTTCAATTTGAGCATTTAAATACAATATTACACTGTTAGCTAATTTTTCTAGCAGCAAATGTAATGCTTTAGGTTCACAATAAAGCATCTTTTTTATTTTAGTAAAGGTTTTACTACTACCGCCTTCAACCATATAAGTTGCCAAAGTCCATGGACTACCAGAAAAGCCAATTAATGGAACTTTGCCACCTAACTCTTTTTTCGTTAACCCAATAGCATCCATTACATATTTGAGAGATTGTCCTGGATCAGGTATAGGCAATTGTGCAATATCATCTAAACAAGAAATCGTTTTTTTAAATTTAGGCCCTTCGCCTGTTTCAAAATATAAACCAAGTCCCATTGCATCGGGAATGGTTAAAATATCTGAAAAAATAATGGCAGCATCAAGATCAAATCGCCGAATGGGTTGTAAAGTTGCTTCACAGGCAAGTTCTGGTGTTTGGCACATCGTCATAAAATCACCAGCTTTAGCCCTAAGCTGCCGATATTCAGGTAAGTATCGACCGGCTTGGCGCATCATCCAAATTGGCGTGTAATCCACAGGTAAACATTGTAATGCACGTAAATAACGATCGTTTTTCAATTGGCTCATCTTTTTAGCTCTATAAATTGTGAGATAGGGTAAATGGGACAGTTCTACATTTAGCTCAAAATAGCTAATTTGACAATTATTTCCGATCTTGAGGCTGCGACAATATACGTTGAGCGTAACAAATCAATGTTTCAGAAATATTTTGCATCACGCTACTTTCTGGAGCAAAGCGATGCCAATACAGCATACGTCTTTGAAATAAGCCTTCCGTTAAATTAACCAATTCACCATTTTTTAACTCTTGTTCAACTTGTAACATTGGTATCATACAACATGCAGAACCTTGTTTAGCCAATTGGACAAAAGCTTCAGATGAACTAGTAATATGACAAATAACACTACCTGGTGTAAGATTAAAATTTTCTTGCAAAAAGGCTTGGTGCATATCATCCAAATGGTCAAATGCCACTGCAGGCGCTTTTAAAAGCGATGACCGAGTAACACCATTAGGAAAGTATTTTTTAGCAAACTCAGGAGAAGCAACAAAAATATAATCCAATGCCCCTAATAAATCAGATAAACATCCCGGTAAAGGATTGGGTTGAATGCTAATTGCAGCAACGACAGTACCTAAGCGTAGAAGTTCTAACGTATGCTCTTCATCTTTGACTTGAATATCAAAGCGTAAAATATTTTTATCTAAAACTGGTTTTAAAGCGGGTAAAAACCAAGTTGCTAAAGAGTCAGCATTAATTGCAATTGATAATGACAATGGCGTAGTATTTTGCTCATTGTCACCTAACCATTGTTGTTCTAATAATTCAACTTGATGCAATAATCCTAAAAGATGTTCACCTTGTTTAGTCGCTTTTGGAGGAATCGTTCTTACTAATAGTTGCTGACCAAAAAAGCTTTCTAATTGCTTAATGCGTTGCGATACTGCTGGTTGCGTAATACACAATTTGTCAGCTGCTCGTTCAAATCCTCGTTCTTTTATCACTGCATCTAATGCTTGTAATGCTCTATAATCTGGACGCTTCATAATCTCTTTACTAATGATTTGATCTTCGCTTGGTCATTCAAGCTATTTTAATTTTGCAAAAAATTTGAAATAGATCTAAAACCTTATAGATTTTCTTAAAATACTAATGATTTTTGCTTTCCAATTGGGTACTATGCCATATCTTAAACAATTTTGCTTTTAAAATTTTAATTTTTTGATCAAAATTATATTTACACACGGTGATATCATGACACAAGATGAACTAAAAAAAGCAGTAGGTTGGTCAGCCCTTAAATTTGTTAAACCAGATTCATTAGTAGGCGTAGGCACAGGTTCTACTGCGGCTCACTTTATTGATGCTCTTGCAACAATAAAAGATCAGATAAAAGGAACTGTCTCTAGTTCAGAAGCGTCAACCCAAAAATTAAAAAGCTATGGTATTCCAGTTTTAGACTGTAATGACGTTGATAGCTTAGATATTTATGTCGATGGAGCAGATGAAATTAATCATAATATGCAAATGATTAAAGGCGGAGGAGCCGCGTTAACACGTGAAAAAATAGTATCGGCTCTGGCAAAACAATTTATCTGTATCGTTGATGAGTCAAAAGTGGTCGACGTTCTCGGGAAATTTCCACTTCCAGTAGAAGTCATTCCGATGGCCCGTTCTTACGTTGCTCGAGAATTATTCAAACTTGGCGGCAAACCTATCTACCGTCAAGGAGTGGTCACTGACAATGGCAATGTTATTTTAGATGTTCACGACCTTGTAATAGCAAAACCAATGGAATTAGAAGATAGGATTAATAGTATCGCCGGTGTAGTCACAGTAGGGTTATTCGCTAATAAAGGCGCTGATATCGCTTTGGTAGGCACGAGTTCTGGTGTGAAAGAAATAAAAAAATAATAAATTACTTTTTTTAATTAATAACTTTGCATGACAAATTGTTTTAAATATTAAAGATAGAGAGGAAGAAATGGTTGTTCAAGCGTTAACCAAAGATGAAAACAAGTTTCTATTACTTGAAGGTGTCCACCCTAGCGCGATTGAAACACTTAAATCGGCAGGCTTTAACAACATTGAATATCATAAAGGTGCGCTATCCAAATCCGAACTTGAAGCGGCAATTAAAGATGCAAGATTTATTGGTATTCGCTCAAGAACACATTTAACAAAAGATATAATCGATGCTGCCCCAAAACTTGCAGGAATTGGTTGTTTCTGTATTGGAACCAATCAAGTTGAACTTGATGCTGCAACCGTTAAAGGAATTCCTGTTTTTAATGCACCGTTTTCTAATACGCGTTCTGTTGCAGAGCTAGTATTGGCTGAAGCGATTTTATTACTTCGCCGAGTACCTGAAGCTAATGCCAAAGCTCACCAGGGAAAATGGAACAAATTAGCCACAGGTTCTCATGAAGCGCGTGGTAAAAATTTAGGTATCATTGGTTATGGCCATATCGGTAGTCAATTAAGCGTATTGGCTGAATCATTAGGCATGAATGTTTATTTTTATGATATCGAAACTAAATTACCATTAGGCAATGCCAAACAAATTTCATCCATGAAAGAATTACTTGCCATGAGTGATATTGTAAGTATGCATGTTCCAGAAAACTCAACCACAATTAAAATGATTGGCAAATCAGAAATCGACATGATGAAATCAGGCTCTATATTGATTAATGCCTCTCGCGGTAGTGTGATTGATATTGAAGCCTTAACTCAAGCGTTGGAAAACAATAAACTTAGTGGTGCTGCTATTGACGTTTTCCCTAGTGAACCGGCAACTAATAGCGATCCATTCGAATCACCACTGTGTAAATTTGATAATGTCATTATTACCCCACATATCGGCGGTTCAACTACTGAAGCACAAGAAAATATCGGTATTGAAGTTGCAACCAAGTTGGCAAAATATTCTGATACAGGCGCAACACTTTCAGCGGTTAACTTCCCTGAAGCATCATTACCGATTCCGGCAAAAGGATCTAGCCGATTTATTAATATTCATCACAATCAACCGGGCGTGTTGACTGCAATAAATACGCTATTTGCAGAACAAGGTCTAAACATTTCAGCTCAGTATTTACAGACTGATTCTAAAATTGGTTATGTTGTGATTGATATTGATAGAGTAGAACAAAATAAAGCAGAAGAGTTATTAGTTAAACTAAAAAATGTCGCTGGTACAATTCGAGCAAGATTATTGTTCTAATCCACTTTGCTAAGGCGTTCGGCAATTATTTCCATGTCCGAACGCATAATATTAGGTTTAGAAATTATTCGAGTGTTTCAGATAGATCGTTAATATCAAACCAATTTTAATAAAATTACCACTATTATTAACGTCAAAAACCCCGTTCCTCAACTTTTTTTATATTTTAATGTCTTTTTACTTATCTAAAGGTTTTACTTTTATAACTTTAATACCTTTTTGAATTAATGCGTCGTAATATTTATCATCTAAATTATTGTCTGTAATAATCGTATCAACTGATTCTATATCACAAACGACATTTGGGCTACGCCGCCCAAATTTAGTTGAGTCAACGAGTAAAATCAATTTTGCAGCGGCTTTACTCATCGCCACACTACCATGATAGCTTTCGTTGAATGTTGTCACACCACCAACTACATCAACACCATCAGCACCCATAAATAATTTATCAAAAGTATAAGATTCAAAGGCCGCAATTGCTGATGCATGATTACTATGGAAGGAGGCTGATTTTCGGCGAAAAGTGCCTCCCGTCAAAATAATGGTTTGATCGTTATCATTAGCTACCAGTTCATTAACCATATGTAAACTATTGGTCATAATAGTTAAATTATTAAACTGGGCTAACATTGGAATCATCTGTGCGACAGTACTGCCTGCATCGAAAATAATTGAATCACCTTCATGGATCAATTTAGCGGCTTCTTGAGCAATCGCTTTTTTAGCAGCAGTATTAATGTAGGTTTTATGATCAATAGCTCTGTCACCGATTTCTCGATTTAGCATTGCTCCACCATAAGTCCTTAAAACTAATCCACTCTCATTAAGTTGAGTAAGATCTTTCCTTATAGTGGTTCCAGTAGTCCGAAAATGTGCGACTAATTCATCTACACTAACCTGTCCATGATTTTGTAAATATTCTAAAATTGCGGTTTGCCTTTGTTTAACTTTCATGCCAAGATTCCATTATTTTCACAGTAAATAAGATCATTTACTTTGCAAGATAGTATACTTCAATATAAAAGAAAATACTTTTCAAAATAAAAGTTAAATACTATTTATTGCTCGCGGTTAACGCAACTGATAATGCACTTCGCGAAGCAGGATCGTTTGGGTAAATCGTTTCAGGTATAATCTCTTTTGCATTAAGTCCATGTAATTGAGGAATAGTCTTAGGTAATGCAAATACTGTAATGCCCTTCATTTTTACTGAATCAATTACATTTTGGTTTTCATCTAATGAGATAGCAATTAAGACTCTTGGCTTAAACCATTTAGTTTGACTACGACCAACCCCCAAATATCGCCCTTTTTTCATCGCTAAAAAGGCTTGATTAAATCGGCGAATTTGCAACCAACTAAATATGATTTGGACACACCAGGCCATAAGCGCAAAAATAATTAAAGTTGTCGTCATGTTCATGGCTATCTCCATTAATAATTTAGGCTAAATAAAAATGCGAAAGTGATAACAAACACTTTCGCACTTTATTTTAATTAGAACATTACTTGGCCACCAGTAATATTAATTGATTGTCCAGTACAATATGAAGCCTTATCACTTGCATAAAATAATAAGACATTAAGCACATCTTGATAATCACAACCACGTTTAAGTGGCACCTTATCAATATAAACTTGCTCAACTTCGTTTTCTGGAATACCCAATTTTTTAGCGTATTGAGGAATTAATGATTGGAACATTGGTGATTTTAATAAATTACCTAACATTAATGAATTTACAGTAATACCATAATCTGCAAGATCAAGTGCTAATGATTGAGTTAAACCAACACCACCAAATTTAGCAGCACTATAACCAGAATTATGTTTACTACCAACTTTACCAGATTTTGAATTTATTTGAATAATTCGTCCAGCCGTTTTATGTTTGAGCATTAATTTAGCAAACTCGCGAGCACACAAAAAGTAACCAGTAAGATTAACATTTACTGATAATTGAAAATCGCTTAAAGCAAAGTTTGTAATAGGAGCTGCTTTAGCAACACCTGCACTATAAACCATTAAATCAGCTCGGTTAAATGTATTATCAACATCTTGTGCAAGTTTAATCACACTCTCTTCATTTGTTGCATCAACACCAAAGCCTTTTGCGGTACCGGCTCCATGTTTCTGATTGATAGCATCTGCTACTTTATTTGCATTTTCAATATTTAAATCAGCAACAGCTACATTATAACCAGCATCAGCAATCCCTTTACATAAAAACTCACCTAAAGTTTGTCCTCCACCTACAACAACTGCAACTTTTTTCATTCTTTGTTCCTTAATTAGTTAAAATTTTAATTTCATCACCCACAAAAAGTTGATTTGGAATGTCACCTTTTACATGGATAGTTCCCGGTAATTCTGCTTGGCTACTGCCGTCAAACCTTAATGTGATATGCCCTAATTCACGAAAATTGGTGCTAGCAACATCGCCAACGGAGGTAATTTGAAAAGTATGTTTGCCAATTTGAAATACTTGCCCTACTTGTAGATCTTGTTTTAAATCATCATGACTATGTACAAAACAGTAATCAGCTAAGTCTGATGGCGCTCCATTTTTAAATAGTATTAGCATGCCATCAGCCAATGCATCTGGGGCAAACTCACCAATTTGATTAATTTTTGATTGATAGATAACATTCGACATCGTTAACCTTCTTTAATTTTTAGTTGAAGCGAAATTTTCAAATTTCACTGTTTGCTAAAGAGGGATGATGTTCATCCCTAAATACTTAAATATGTCTATTGATAGATAAATAATGACACTGCCCAAGCGATTAATACGGTTGGTGCACCAGTTAAAAATCGACTTACTAGAACCGAAGGAACACCTACACGAACAGTATCTTGTTTTGCTTCTGCTAGTGATAAACCGACAGGGATAAAGTCACATGCAGCTTGAGCATTTATGGCAAACAATGCTGGTAGTGCTAAATGAGGTGGAATATTACCTAACCCAATTTGTACACCAACTAATGTACCGATAACTTGCGCGATTACCGCACCAGGACCTAAGAACGGTGAAAGTAATGGGAAAGAACAAATTAATGCTAATATCACTAAACCAAGTGGATTATCTGCTAAAGGGACTAATCCATGGGCAATGAAGTCACCTAATCCAGATGCAATAATGATCCCGATTAAGGCTGAAACAAATGCCATGAAAGGTAAAATCGTTTTGAGAACAGTATCAATAGTATCTCGGCCAGCTTGGAAAAAAACTGCTACACCAGACCCCATACCGATACCAATTTTGGCTAATAAGCCATCACTTTGTTCAGTGATTTTTTTACTACTGTCATAATCTTTAAATTCTGACGCTTTAGTATTTGCTTGAGCTGTTTCTCCTACAACATCACCTTCCTTTTCAATTAGTTTGATATTGTTTGGCTTAACAGCAGAAACATAAATGTCTTCGACAATATATTGTGCAAGTGGTCCTGATTTACCAGTTGCGTGGATGTTGATAGTTGGTATTCGATTTTTTGGATAAATACCACAACGGAGAGTTCCGCCACAGTCAATTACAGCAACGCCTATTTCGTCTTTTGGTGGTTCACCTTCTTTAAAACCATCAATTGCTTCCCAACCAGTTAGTTCAACTAAAGTATCGACTATTGCAGGTCTAGTACCAGCTGCAATGTAAACAATTTTTTTACCAGCAACGATTGGAAGCTCTAATGGCCCCCCCCAACCTGCTTCACCTTTTTCAATATGAATATATTTAGCCATTTTATTTTCCTTATATCGTGATAGATAATTGTTATAAATGAACTTTTCTATCTAGTTTAATTCCCATTTTTTTCTCAAAAATGGCTGTACAAAAGTCAGTAATCCAACCTCTAAAGAAGTTAGTAACTAAACCGACAAGGAAATAACTAACAGCTAATGGACCTAATGGTAAATTTAATGTAGTTAATCCAGCAGCTACCCCTAAATAAACAAAAAGTTCGCCCGGATTTACATGTGGAAATAAACCATTCATTGAGTGGCAGCTATAAGAGGATGCTGCATAATAGCTAGGTTTGTAAAACTCTGGCATAAAGCGACCTAAGCTTAGTGTCATCGGATTACAAAATACAAATGTACCAATTAAAGGAAGTAATAAATAACGTGAAACAGGGTTACCCGCACAAGCTTGAGCTAAACGTTCAATACGGTCTTGTCCAATAAATTTAATGACCGCATTCATAACTACTAACAATGAAATTAATAAAGGTAAAATCGAGGTGACCATCCCGACTAACACTTTACCGCCTTCTTGGAATAAACCGATAAACCACTCGGCTCCAAATGAAATTGTATCAATCATATTTTCTCCTATTGATTTAAATTGCAAAGAAATATTAACAATTATGAAATCAAAAAAACTTTAACTGGATCACAATTTGAAACATTTTCTTTTATTTTGAAAGAAATATTTTAAACAATAGAAAAAAATAGGGTAATTAATCATTCATAGATAGTTGATATAGCAGTAATAGTTAAAAATAGCTCATTTTGATTGGACTTTAATAAAGAGTTGGCGTAATTTGGTGTTTGTTAAATAATCATTTAATTCACCTATAGGAGAATATTACATGGCTAAAAGTACTACTAAAAAAAGCACAACGGCTTCGAAATCATCAACAGCTCCAAAAGTTTTAAAAAATGTAAGTTCTGCCAAAAGATTACAGCAATCTGCAATTTTATTTCCAACTGATTTAGGCCAAAAAGCTTCAAAAGATATTTCTGGCGCAATGAACTCTGTATTAGCAGATGTGTTTGCTCTATATTTAAAAACTAAAAACTTCCACTGGCATGTCAGCGGTCCACATTTCCGTGATTACCATTTAATGTTAGATGACCATGGTGAAGAACTATTTGCAATGACAGATCCAATTGCTGAACGTGTACGTAAATTAGGTGGAACAACTTTACGTTCAATTGGTCATATTTCTAAATTACAAAGCATTTCAGACAACAATGCTGATTTTGTTGAACCATCAGATATGCTTGCTGAACTTTGTCAAGATAACATCAAACTTACAGAACGTATGCGCGTAGCACATGATATCTGTGACAAATATAACGATACCGCAACAGCTAGTTTAATTGAAGAGTGGATTGATCAAACTGAAAGACGCGCATGGTTCCTATTTGAAACAGGTCGTAGAATGGACTCATCAGGACACTAAAGCTCTGTGAAGTTCTGTAATTATCATAAATAAGAGACACTTATGGTGTCTCTTATTTTCAATTTAAGAGGAACCAAAAATGAGTAAAAAAATTGCAGTACTTGTTGGTAGTTTACGTAAAGATTCCTATAACTTAAAAGTAGCCAAAGTTTTTCAACAAATTGCGCCATCATCACTTTCACTAAATATCATCCAAATCGGTGATTTACCTTTATATAACGAAGATATTGATACTGATACACCGCCACAATCCTATAATCGTTTTCGCCAAGAAATTGCCAATTGTGATGGTGTGATTTTTGTTACACCAGAATACAATCGCGGATTACCCGCTGTCATAAAAAATGCACTTGATGTTGGATCACGCCCTTATGGTAAAAGTGTTTGGTCTAAAAAACCAGCTGCTGTGGTCTCTGTATCACAAGGCGCTATTGGTGGCTTTGGTGCAAATCATCATTTACGACAATCTTTAGTTTTTCTTGATATGCCTACCCTACAACAACCGGAAGCTTATATCGGTAATATTGGTACAGCTTTTGATGAAAATGGCAATATTAACGAAAAAACCAAGTCTTTTCTTTCATCAATCATTGAAAGTTATGCTAAATGGGTTGAACAGCTAAGTTAATAATGATTTATTTTAATATCCACAACCAATATAATTGATTGTGGATATTATTAAATTTATTCGAAACAGATGCTAAACTTTTATCCTTCTAATGAACAAGAGTTATTGAATCGAGCAGAAATGGCCGCTGGCTATAGCTTTGCTGAGATAGCTCAATATGTCAATATTCCTATCCCTGCTAATCTTAATAAACAAAAAGGATGGGTAGGCAATCTGATTGAAACTTATCTTGGTGCGAATGCCGGCAGTAAAGCAGAACAAGACTTTTCTAATTTAGGCATTGAACTAAAAACAATTCCAGTCAATAAAGAAGGTAAACCATTAGAAACTACTTTTGTTAGTGTTATTCCTTTAATGGCAAATCACGGTGTGATTTGGGAAACCAGCCATGTTAAATACAAGCTTAGCAAAGTACTTTGGATCCCGATTGAAGGGGAAAGAAGTATACCTCTTGCAGAAAGAAAAGTTGGAAAACCAATACTTTGGACACCAACTTTAGAACAAGAGCAACAACTTAAACAAGATTGGCAAGAATTAATGGATATGATAGCTCTTGGTCAAGTTGAAAAAATCACCGCGCGTTATGGCACCTATTTACAGATCAGACCTAAAGCTGCCAATGGAAAAGCTTTAACTGAAGCCATTGGTGAAAATGGCGAGATTATTTTAACTCGCCCAAGAGGGTTCTATCTTAAAAAGTCATTTACTTCACAAATCCTACAGAATTCCATTGATCATTTAAGTTAAGAAGAAATGATCATTTAATTTCAATCACCCTTATTTTTTTAGCCTTACAAAATACTCCTTTTTTCGTTAAGAAAAAAACCATTTCTTTTATTTTGCAAGAAAATCAAATCTACGTCACATTTTTGCACATTAGTGATTTACTTTGAGCATTTGTGCATATAAATTCATTTAAACATTTGTGAAGCAACAAGAGAATTTGTGAAAGAGGTGTGAGATGAACTTTATATTAGCGGGTCATGGAAACATTGCCGTGGAAATGAAAAATAGCATTGAAATGATAGCTGGTGAGTATCCAAATGTACGGGCTATCACTTTTCAGTTAGGTGATGGTATTGAGACATTAAAAGACAAATATCTAAAAATTATTAATCAATCAACTGAGCAACCATTCATCATTATTACTGATATTTTTTCAGGTAGCCCTTATAACGCAGCGGCAATGTTGGCAATGCAATCAGAAAACATCGAAGTCATCAGTGGTTTATCTTTACCACTTTGTTTAGCGTTATTACATCTTGATTACTCTTCAATTAGCCTTGAAGAAACTTTTGAACAACTTAATGACATGAAATCCGATTTCATCAAATCTTTCAAAAAAATAGCTAAAAATATCGCTGAAGAAGAGGAACTTTAAATGATTATAAATTTAGTACGCATTGATGACCGTTTAATACATGGTCAAGTCACAACAGTTTGGACCAAAGAAGCAAAAGCAGAAAGAATCATTGTTGTTAGTGATGAAGTTGCTAATGACGAAATCCGAGCCACATTAGTTAAACAAGCTGCACCTCCTGGAATTAAAGTTTCTGTTGTGAGTATTGAAAAAGCGGCAGCGGTTTATAAAAACCCAAAATATGAAAACGATACCGTGTTTTATCTTTTTACCAATCCAACCGATATTCTGCGATTAATCGAACAAGGTGTACCAATTAAGAGTATCAATATTGGTGGTATGTCTTTCAAAGCAGGTAAAAAGCAGATTACTAAAGCGGTGTCAGTGGATGAAAACGATGTATCGGCATTTAGAAAGATGCATGAGATGGGAGTTGATCTTTGCTTAAAAGTGGTAATTACCGATCCTAACGTCGATTTTATCAAGCTACTTGAACAAGAATTCCCTATTAATTAATAGGAATAAACAAGGAGGCAAAAAATGGAAATTTCATTATTTCAAATTGTATTAATATTCATCTTCTCTTGTATAGCAGGTATGGGAAGTGTGCTTGATGAGTTTCAAACTCATCGCCCATTAATTGCCTGTACCGTCATAGGCTTAATATTAGGTGATATAAAAACAGGTATCATTTTAGGTGGTACGCTTGAATTGATTGCATTAGGCTGGATGAATATTGGTGCGGCACAATCACCTGATTCAGCACTGGCTAGTGTTATATCCGCGATATTAGTTGTAGTAGGTAAACAAGATATTCAAACTGGAATCGCAATCGCCCTCCCCGTTGCAGCAGCGGGTCAAGTTCTAACGGTATTTGCAAGAACAATCACGGTTGTCTTCCAACATGAAGCTGATAATGCCGCAGAAAAAGTTCAATTCAAAAAAATAGAACTTTTACATTATAGCGCGCTTTTTGTACAAGCTTTACGAGTAGCAATACCGGCAACATTGGTCGCCATTTATGTTGATGCCAATACCGTTAACACCTTATTAAGCATGTTGCCAGATATTGTTACTGGTGGTCTTGCTGTTGCGGGTGGATTTATTGTGGTAGTTGGTTATGCAATGGTATTAAACATGATGATGGTTAAATATTTAGCACCTTTCTTCTATTTAGGCTTTGTTCTTGGAGGTTACTTAAACTTCAGTTTACTCTCATTCGGTATTTTAGGCGTTATTTTTGCCACCATTTATGTCCAATTAAATTCAAAGTTTAACACGACTAAAAATAGCGAAAAAAGTATTGTGGCAAATTCAATCATTGCTGATGACGAGTTAGACGATTAATAAATAAGGATTCTATTATGAAAGAAATGTTAAATACCATTCAAAAGAAAGATATTGTTAGTACATTTATTCGATCTAATTTTCAACAAGCATCTTTCAACTATGAACGAATTCATGCCTTAGCTTTCTGTGTGGATATGATTCCTACAATCAAACGAGTATACAAAACCAAAGAGGAGCAACGTGAAGCATTAAAAAGACATCTAACGTTTTTCAATACGACTCCAGCAATGTGTGGACCCGTTATAGGCGTTACCATGGCAATGGAAGAAGCTAGAGCAAATGGTGCTGATATCTCTGATGGCACAATTAACAGTTTAAAAGTTGGTTTAATGGGACCGTTAGCGGGAGTGGGTGATCCATTAGTATGGGGAACCTTACGTCCAATAACTGCAGCGCTTGGGGCATCACTAGCACTAACCGGAAATATAGCTGGGCCATTACTGTTTTTTATCTTATTTAACTTAATTCGACTTGCCATGAAATGGTATGGATTAACGTATGGATTATCTAAAGGAATCGGAATTGTTAAAGATCTTTCAGGTAATATTCTTCCAAAATTAACAGAAGGCGCAACAATTTTAGGCCTATTTATCATGGGTGTCTTAGTCACAAAATGGACCTCCATAAATGTCCCACTTATTGTATCCCAAACGACCGGCATGAATGGAGAAGAGGTCATTATGACAGTACAAGGCATTCTCAATGACCTTGTACCAGGATTATTGCCATTAGCGTTAACACTTTTGATGATGAAATTGTTAAGGAAAAAAGTCAGTCCAATAATTTTAATCTTTGCATTATTTGCGGTAGGTATTATTGGCTATGGTTTAGGTATTCTTGCTAAAGGTTAAAGCGTTAAAGAAATAAAAAATTGACCGTTGAAAATGAATAAAAAGGTTTAAAGCTATTACCGAGAACTTTATTAATAGTAATTTGATTTTTTGAAATAAAAACGCTTTAAACCTTTTCCTAAATAAATTTAACCAAATTAGAGAATTAGAGGAATATATGAAAACTCAAGCAGTTAGACTGTATGGAAAAAATGATTTGCGATTGGAGTCATTTCAACTTCCTGAAATTACTGATGATGAAATTCTAGTTACAGTCATTGTAGATAGTATGTGTATGTCTTCATTAAAATTAGTCAATCAAGGTGAAAATCATAAGAAAACGCCACCCGACTTAAAAAATAATCCCATTATTATTGGGCACGAATGCTGCGGTGAAATTATACAAGTGGGTAAAAAATGGCAACATAAATTCAAACCAGGACAAAAATATGTCGTTCAGGCCAATTTACAACTTTCTGATAGCCCATATTGCGTAGGTTATTCTTATCCTTATACTGGTGGTTGTGCAACTTACATGATAATTAACCATGATGTACTAAAACAAGACTGTTTGATTCCTTATGATGGACAAACTTATTTCGAAGGTGCGTTAATTGAACCATTGTCGTGTATCATTGGGGCATTCAATGCCAATTTTCATTTAAAGCCAAATAGTTATGAACATATTATGGGCATTAAGCCTAATGGTAATCTGATTATTTTAGGTGGTACGGGCCCTATGGGTATGCTAGCAATAGATTATGCATTAGGGGGACCCATCGCACCTAAAAAGGTTGTCGTAACTGGTCGTAGCAAAGAGAAAATAGAACATCTAAAAACCCTTTATCAATCTCGTAATGGTATTGAATTAGAATTTGTGGATATTTCTAATGTCGATGATCAAGCGAAATTATTAAAAGATAAATCCACCACAGGAAGTTTTGATGATGTTTTTGTTTTCTTACCCTCTCAAGAGTTAATTCAACTCGCCTCTCAACTATTAGCGATTGACGGTTGCCTTAACTTTTTTGCTGGACCCCAAGATAAAAACTTTTCGGCTGAAATTAACTTTTACGATGTCCATTATAACTTTACCCATATCGTTGGCACTTCAGGCGGTAATACTAATGATATGCGAGAAGCGGTGAAACTAATCGAATCAGGTTCGGTAGATGTGGCAAAAATCGTAACTCACATTATGGGTATAGACCAAGCAAGTAAAGTCACTCAAATACAGGATCAGATTAAAGGTGGAAAAAAATTAGTTTATACCCATAAAAAGTTTGATCTTAAATGCATAGAATCATTAGATAAAAATGCGGATGATATTACTTTACAAAAAATACTCTCTAAAAATAATGGTATTTGGTCAAAAGAAGCTGAAGATTATGTTTTAAATTATTTTCCTGATATTGATTCTTGATTTATACTTTATTCAAATCAAGATGACATTTATTTGTGACATCTTGATTTGAATAAAAATATGGAGTTTTTTAATAACTAAAGATAATAAGATAACGCTACTATGATTAATCAAAATTTTAGCAACGACGAGTTTGAACAGCATAAGATGTTAATTAAGATTGCTCAATTGTATTATGAAGAGAATAAAACACAGTCCGAAATAGCAAAAATAGTTAACATACATCGCTCAAGCATTAGTCGAATGTTAAAAACAATACGCGAGCTAGGCATTGTTTCAATTTCGATTAATTATAATCTGTTACCTGATATAGCGTTAGAAGAAAAAATTTGTAATAAATATCATTTAAAACAAGTCATTGTTGTACCCGTCAACACTGATATAGACAATGAAAGTAAAAATCAGATTGTTTGTAATGTGGCAGCAAGTGTCCTACTCAAAAATATTACCGATAATGATGTGATTGGTGTGTCCTGGGGACGCTCGATCAATTATATTGTGAATAGTTTAAAAAATGATAATGCTACATTTGAAAATGTTACCATCGTACCAATGATTGGTGGCCCTTCTGGCAAGATCGAAACAAAATACCACGTAAATAATATAGCTTGTAAACTTTCCGATAAACTTAAAAGTAAAGCAATATTAATTGATTACCCCGCTATCGTTGATACCGCTAATTTAAAAACTGAAATTGAAAAAACTCAACACATGAAAGAACTCAATGATTGGTGGAATAAGATCACAGTTGCTTTATTTAGTATTGGTTGTCCAGCTATATCCAAAAGCTCAATTTGGTATGGTTTTTATGGTGAACTTTTTCAAAAAATTACTAACAGAAAAATTGTCGGCGACATTTTATCGCGATTTTATGACAAAAATGGTAAAGAATTACAAACGCCATTCCATGATCAAATTATTGGCGTGACGTTAGAAAATTTAAAAAAAATCCCTCTAAAAATATGTGCAAGTGGCGACGCTGAAAAACTTAACAGTTTAATCGCTGCATTAAATGCAAATTATATTGATGTATTAGTCATTAGTGATGAAATGGCAAATCAATTAGTTAATTGATCTCATAAAAAAGCTGACACTTGCGTAAATTAAAACGTCATTTCAATTTTTATAAATTATTTTTTAAATTTGTGACTCTATTAACAGATTCTTAGACTATTAACCTAGATAATCATTTTTATACTTCATCTTTTTTATTCTTCATTAAGGAAAAAACATGTATCGTTTAATTATAAAAAATGGATTATCTATTAGTTTACTCACGCTTACCGCTAGTTTCGCTGTGATAGCTTCACCACCATTTGTTCCAGTTACTTTGGACAAACTTAATATTCCTAATAAACAATGTAATGTTAGAGATTATGGCGCTGAAGCAACAGGTATTTGGTATGATACAAAAGCATTTCAAACCGCTATTAATGATTGTGCGCAAAATGGCGGTGGTAAAGTTATTGTTCCTGCGGGTTATTACCTATCTGAACCTCTATTTTTAAAAAGTAATATTGAATTTCATTTAGAAAAAGGGGCGGTAGTACAAGCTTCAGCAGAGGAAAGTGCATATCATCCTTCAGAAGAACAAAAAAAATGGTCATCATCAGATGAATCATTACCACTAACAAAACAATGGATTGGGTTTATTAATATTGCAGAAGAAAAAAATATTGCTATCACCGGTGAAGGAATTATTGATGGGCAAGGTTCAACGCTTTTAGAAAAATACCGCGCCGAGACTCGTCAAGCCGGAAAAAAGGGACCAACCAATCGCCCTCGTCTACTTTTATTTAAAAACGCTAACGATATTTTAGTTGAAGGCGTCACAATACAAAATTCGCCAAGTTTTCATATTGTTTTTAAAAATGTGGAAGATATTACAATTAATAAAACAACAATATCCGCTCCAGCTTGGTGGCAAAACACGGATGCCATTGATCCAATGGATAGTAGAAGAGTCAGTATTACAAAAAACACAATAAGTGTGGGTGATGACCATGTTGCAATTAAATCAACAGTAAACAACCTTAGCCATGATTTTTATATTGCAGATAATAACTTTATGCTCGGTCGTGGATTATCTATTGGTTCAGAAACATATGGCGGTGTGAGCAATTTACTGGCAGAAAATAATACCTTTACCGATGCCATGTATGGTATTCGAATCAAATCGCCAAGAGGCAAAGGTGGTGAAGTTAAAGATATTGAGTATAACAATACAACAATGGTCAATGTAAAAACGCCAATTGTTTTGTCAGCTTATTATAAAGGCGGCCCAACAACAAAAGATGCAAAAATTAAAGCGTTGCAAGAAGGTGAATTTGCTGGTGGATTTATGTTAGGCGATCAGATTTATCCTGCGGATACTGAACAACCAAAAGAGCATAAACAAACCCCATACTTCAATAACATTAGCTTCAATAATCTTACTGTAAAAGGTAAAAGTAATTACGCTGGTTTTATTATTGGAACACCAGAAAAGCCATTCAATAATATTAGATTTTCAAACATCAATATTGAAGCGGAAAACGGTTTTAAAATTCGTAACGCATCAGTTGAGTTTAGCCACACTAAAATTAATGTAGAAAAAGGATCAGATATTATTAAAGAAAAAGGAAGTCATATTACTCATCAATAGTAATTTGATGGCTCAGATTTGAGCTAATAAAAAATTCACAAACTAGAGCGTTACCAATTGAAACTGTCAAATCGACAAACAAAACAGGTAACGCTTATATTTCTGACTCAAAATTAACGCAATAAATAATCTTATTAAATTTACTTGAAAACTACAGAATATTTCGTTGATCTTCGCTAAAAAGTGCATTAATTATCATTAATTTCCACAAAACCAATATCGATTAATCGCAAGCAAGACATCACACTTTTGTTCATTATGCTGTTTTTTAATTTTTCTTTTTACCACAACATGATATCTCATACATCGTTTTGGCTTTAATAGCTCGCTTCTAAAATCATTTTTATCAGTTTAATGCAAATTAAGTAATTTAATATAAGACCCAAAACTTAATGAAATGGTATAGACTCCTCAATTATTTTTACAAATAAACATCAATCAATCCAGAAAATCATCAACTAAAAAGCTCAATTAATACCGCATAATCAAGATGAATAATTGCTACTAATTGATTATTTGCATATTTCATTTGTTAATTTGTGATCCAAAACACAATTTGAAACGCCGTTTTAATTATAATGATCTTAAGTTTTGTTGTTAAATTTGGAGCAAAAACATGGATCTTTTTCTAAATATATTTGGTCAACCAGCTATCATTATTGCTTTAGTTGCGTTCATAGGTTTGGTACTACAGAGAGCAAAACTTTCTAAAATTATTACTGGCACCCTACTTTCATTCATTGGTTTTGTGTTAATTAAAACGGGTGGAAAAATTTTAGGTGGCGTGTTAATTATGTTCAGTAACATGTTTACTCATGCATTTGGAATGCATGGGGTCGTACCAAGTAATGAAGCCATTACCGCATTGACGATGGAATCACTAGGTACTAGTGCCGCCTTTATCCTCTTTTTTGCGATGATAATTAATCTACTATTAGCAAGATTTACCCGCTTTAAATCGATTTATTTATCATTGCATTTAGTGCTATTCATGGCATTTTCATTTACCGCAGTTTTACAAGGTATGGGCTATAATGGCTATATCATTGTTGCAACTGGCGCTATTATTATTGGTCTTTATATGGCGATATTTCCAACTTTACTCTCTAAATTTAGCCGTACAATAATAGGGAATAATGATTATTGTATTGCCCATGCGGGTACCGTTTCATATTTATTAGGCTCCTATTTAGGTAAATGGTTAGGAAATAAAAAAAATGATATCGAAAAGATTAAAATAAATGATCGTTTTAGCTTTTTGAGGCAATCAGATGTTGCGACTTTTATTACCATGTTTGTTTTACTATGCTTATCCGGTGCTTTTTCATCCGCTGAGTATTTGAAAGAGATACTTAAAAACAATACGTTTATTATTTTTGCGTTGGAACAATCAGCTATTTTTGCCGGAGGCCTCTATATTGCCAAAAAAGGGGTCGCTATTTTTACTGAAGAAATCATCCCAGCTTTTAAAGGATTTGCCCAAGTTGTCGCACCTGGTTGTGTGCCGGCGGTCGATCCAATGGTGTTATTTGATAAAGCACCAAATTGTGTATTAGTTGGTTTTATTGTGAGTTTCTTTACTGAAATAGCTTGTGTGGTCGTTTTCCCTTTTATTGGTTTACCTATTATCATTCCAGGAATTATGGCAAGCTTCATCACCGGTGGAACAGCAGCAATATTTGGTAACTCAACAGGTGGAGCAAGAGGAGCGGTTATTGCCTCTTTCGTTAATGGTTTACTTTTATGTGTGTTGCCAGCCCTCGCATTACCTCTCTTTAAATTTTTAGGTGTTGAAGGTGTAACCTTTGCTGATCCTGATTTCACATCCTTATCGTTAATCACTGAATTTATTGTTAAGCTATTTAGTTAATCAAAAAGTCCGTTGCTATACGGACTTTTTTTAGCTAGATTTAAATTAAATCAAACATTAATATTTTTGAATTTCTTTGATAATTATAGAGTTGTTTCTTTTTAATCGGTAGATCATCCACTTCAGCTGGATTAAAACCTTTTTCACGAAACCAATGAATGCTTCGAGTGGTAAGCACAAAGATTTTTTCTAATCCTAAATTATTAGCACTTTCTGAAATTTTTTCTAATAATAAATCACCGCGTGATGAGTTTCTATATTGCGGATGAATAGCCAAACAAGCCATTTCACCCATTTTTTCTTCTGGATAAGGGTAAAGCGCAGCACAACCAATTGTCATATTATCACGTTCAATAATAGTGAATTTGTCAATTTCCATCTCTAATTGTTCTCGTGAACGTTTAACTAAGATACCCTGCTCTTCAAGTGGTCGAATCAGCTCCAATATCCCACCTATATCATTGATTGTTGCCAAGCGAACTTGCTCTGAATGTTCCATTGCAACTTGTGTACCAATACCATCGCGAGAAAACAGTTCTTGCAAAATAGAGCCATCTACCAGATAACTAACTAAATGGCTACGACGGACACCATTACGACATGCTTTGGATGCCGCACGCAAAAAACGAGCCTCACTAGATAGGTGTTTACCACATTCTTCTTTGCGATTAACATAATTATCAGCATCCACTGGGAACAGATCAGTTATTACATGATTTTGTTCATCAAGTACACCTTGTTCTGCACAAAAACTGATTAGTTTATCGGCTTTAAGTCGAATAGCTACTTCGGCTGCAACATCTTCTGACGATAAATTGAAACTTTCACCTGTAACTGACACACCTACAGGACCTAATAGTACAATCGAACCACGATTTAATTGCTCATCTATTGCTTCGTTATTAATTCGACGTATTTTACCTGTATGGCAATAATCAACACCATCATCAACACCTAATGGTTGTGCTATAACAAAATTACCACTAACCACATTAATATGTGCGCCTTGCAAAGGTGTATTATTTAAGCTCATTGATAAGCTGGCGGTAATATTAAGTTGTAATAACCCTGTTACCTGTTTAACTACATCT
Source organism: Gilliamella sp. wkB195 (assembly GCF_001690445.1). Taxonomy (NCBI): domain Bacteria; kingdom Pseudomonadati; phylum Pseudomonadota; class Gammaproteobacteria; order Orbales; family Orbaceae; genus Gilliamella; species Gilliamella sp. wkB195. The sequence goes on along the minus strand of NZ_LZGP01000007.1, from coordinate 16,463 downwards.
AGAGTTGGGCCATCAGTGATCCGAGTATTTTTATGGTATTTAGGTTTAATATTATAATTTTTCAGTGATTCATCTATTTGGTTACGCGCACCATTAACAATGACCAGTTTAATACCCAAGCTATGCAATAAACCAATGTCACTAATGATACTTGTATAATTATTACTTTTTAAAACTGCACCAGTTAATAAAATAACGAATGTTTTTCCTTGATGTGCATTAATATAAGGTACTGAATGCCTTAAACCATCAACGAGTTCAGTTGTTCTTTCTTTCATCGCACCACCATCCAAAATGAATATTTATTCATATTTTTTGTATTTTTATTTATTTTTTATCCAATGGCAAGTCTTTTTTTTAAAATTCAAGAACATAAAATAGATAAAAACTAATTTATAAAAATAGCTTAGCGAATAGTTAATGGAAGAAAATGAAAGAAGTAGAGTTAATGATTTTTCAGTTTTTCAATCATTTGATTTAGAATTAAATTTTCATCTTGATCAACATCTACAATATGATGAGCAGCATCATGATATAAAGGTAAACGTTCAGCAAGAACTTTCTCCATTTCATCAGAAATTGATAAACCCGTTAATGATGGTCGTTGAGCAATATTAGGATCTTTCATCAAACGAGCTGCTAATATTTCAGCAGGCGCAGATAGAAATATGACAACACCGTTTTGCTTCATAAACTGTCGATTTTTCTCAGCTAATACCATACCGCCACCAGTTGCAATAACGCGATTTGGCTTAGCGGTATCAATAAGGACTTGGCTTTCTCTAGCACGAAAACCTTCCCAACCTTCTTTTTCTACAATCTCAGCAACCGTTTTTTGCGTGGTTTCAAGTAAATGACAATCTGTATCGATAAAAGAAAATGATAACTCTTTGGCTAACATTTTACCCATTGTTGTTTTGCCAGCAGCTCTTGCGCCAACTAAAAAAATTATTTTTTTCATTTTGGGCCCTTCTTGATATACAGATCTTAAAATAAGTTATTTATGTATGCTAGTGATTCATTTTTATTTTTGCAATATTTTTTTACAATTTGATTTTATTATCCATATGATTTAATGAATAATAATATCCAAAAAAGTGTAAATAATTTAATGCAATTTACCTAGCATTCTTTAAACATAATCTAGTGTTGAGCATAACAATCAACACAACTTTTCTAAACCTCTAAAATAAAGTTCAGTAGCAATCGATTGATGCAATCGCCATTGAATCACATCTAATTCAGGATTCACTTTTTTAAACTCTTGATATGTCATGAAATATCGAATGGTATTACTTCCAACACGATCATTAATACTATTGATAATCAGTTTTATTTTTTCACTACGAAGATTTTTTAATTCTTTCATTGTAGTTGCGACATTTTCAGGAACAGGTAAAACTCCGTTTTCCCAATCATGCCAAGTTTTTACGTCCGTTTTACCGATATACTCACTTGCCTCTGATACTTTTAGCATCAGAAAACGGCGAAATGCTTGTAACTCTAAATTAGTCATAAATACTCCCTTTTAATCACATTTTAAATTTACTAATCACTTTAACAATCTTAGTCGATTTAATAAATTTTTAAGATGAAGATTAAATATTCAGTCACCATCCCAATTGAATGAGATGGTTAATTTTTAGCTTTTATTTACCTGATAAAGCATCAATCACAGCTTGTTTTGCCCTATCTGAAAGCTCTTTTCCTGTCCAAATTTTAAATTGAGCATTTGCTTGACCAATAAACATCTCACGTCCAGAAATCGATTCCCATCCTGCTTTTTCAGCTTCTTGTCTAAACTTCGTGTTATATGGTGTATACACAATATCGTAAGCTATGCCTTTACCTTTAAACCATGCTTGTTCATAAGGGGTTTGATCTTCAAATTTACCTTGCATACCTAATGGAGTAGAGTTGACAATAATCTGTGCTTCAACTTTATCTCTATCCGACCAAGCTACCGTTTTAAGATTAAATTCTTTAGCTAATGCTTCGGGTAAATCAGTGACAATATCGGTAACTGTTATATCACTATATCCAAGATCTTGTAATCCAACAACCGCCGCACGTGCTGCACCGCCCGCCCCAAGTATTAACACTTTTTTATATTCAGCTGGTAATTTTTTTTGCGCTAGTGGTTGCATAAAACCAATAATATCGGTGTTATCGCCACAAAGCTTATCACCATCCCAATAAACTAAATTAGCTGCACCCGCTTTTTTAACATGATTAGTGACTTCATCTAAATAAGGAATAATAGTTTGTTTGTGAGGGATCGTAACGCACAAACCACGGATATTTAGTAATCGTACTGATTTAAAAAGTGTCGCAATTTCCTCTGGTGGTGTAGGAAAAGGTACAAGTACGGCAGGAATACCATAATCTTGGAAAGATGTAGTATGAATAAGTGGGCTCATACTATGCCCCAAAGGATAACCGATAATGCCATAGATGCTATATGGCGTAAACTGACTCATACTATCTCCTTGAAAGTAAATAAATTCAGACTAATAGATGAAATTTAAAATCCATAGTATTAAAACAAGGTTATTATAAGATTAAATCGTTTTATATTGAACAAAAACAATCTGAATTATGAGATAATTATTTAATCATAATAATGAACTTAAAATTATTAATCTTTTTCAATTAAAAACTTATTTTTAAGCTTAGATAAGATAATGCTTGAGAATTTACCAGTAAAAGCGTATACTTCGCTACCTCATTATTATGGGTGTAGTGTGAGAGGTTAGACTGCTTCTCAAATAGAACTGCAGCAAACTAAAAGCCTGACGAGGTTAATTCCATTAACATATTACGCCCAAGGCTTAAGCATAGAAATTTCGGAGAATTATTGACATGTCACGAGTATGCCAAGTAACAGGAAAAGGTCCTTTAGTGGGAAATAATCGTTCTCATGCGATGAATGCTACTAAACGTCGTTTTCTACCAAATCTTCAAACTCACCGTTTTTGGGTTGAGAGTGAAAAACGTTTTGTAAAATTACGTATATCTGCTAAAGGTATGCGAACTATCGATAAAAAGGGTATTGATGCAGTTTTAGCTGAACTTCGTGCCCGTGGTGAAAAGTACTAATAAGGAAACCATATCATGGCTAAAGGTGTACGTGAGAAAATTAGATTAGTTTCTTCTGCTGGTACCGGTCATTTTTATACCACTAGCAAAAATAAAAGAACAATGCCTGAAAAAATGGAGATCAAAAAATACGATCCTGTTGTTCGTCAGCACGTTGTTTATAAAGAAGCTAAAATTAAATAATTTTACTTTTAAATAAAAAACCCAGCTTAGCTGGGTTTTTTTATATCTATGATTGTGATAATTAGATTAAATTAATAAAAAAGCTCCAGTTTCAACTGAAGCTTTATAAATTAAATGATGTCTTATTTTAAATATTCTTGCTCATATGCTCTTGCTTTTTTATCATCAAAAGCATGTTCCCAGCGGGCTATAACGATAGCAGCCAATGCATTACCCACAACATTAACTACTGTTCTACCCATATCTAAAATACGCTCAACACCCATAATATAACCAATACCCTCGATTGGAATACCAACACTACCAAGTGTAGCTGATAACACTAAAATTGAAGCACCTGGTACACCAGCTATCCCTTTTGATGCTATCATCAATGTTATAACAATGATAATTTGATCCAGAATACTTAAATCCATACCAAATAATTGCGCGAGAAAAATAACAGTTATACTTTGATATAGTGTTGAACCATCAAGATTAAATGAATATCCAGTAGGGATAACAAAACTCGTAATTGCTTTCGGTGCACCATAAGCTTCCATTTTTTCAATGATCTTAGGCAAAGCTGTTTCGGAGCTTGCAGTTGAAAACGCAATGACGAGTTCTTCTTTCAATATTTTTAATAAGGTAAAAATATTAAATCGGCACAATTTACAAACTAAACCTAATATGACCAAGGTAAATATAATCATTGCTGAATAAACAGTTAAAATCAATTTCAGTAATGGCAATAATGAAGCGAATCCATATTTGGCAACAGTCACCGTGATTAATGCAAATACCCCAATAGGTGCGTAACGCATAATCATATTAGTGACTTTAAACATTGTATCTGATACCACTTTTAACAAGAATAAAAATGGATCACGCTGTTTATCCGGTAACGACATTAAGCCTAAGCCAAAAAAGACACAGAAGAAGATAACAGGTAAAACTGCACCATCAGACATTGCTTTAAAGATATTAGCTGGGATCATATCTAAAATCATAACTATTAAACCATGCGGTTTACCGCTAAGTTCTTCAGCAGCTTTAGTATATTTACTAATATCTGCTGAGGCTAACGTTGAAGAATCAATTCCCGCGCCAGGTGCAAAGAAATTTCCCCAAAAAAGACCTAACAAAATAGCAATAGTAGTAATAATTTCAAAATAAAGAATAGTTTTAAAACCAAGCATTCCTAAACGTTTTGAACCACCAATGCCTGCTATACCTAACGTTAAAGTACTAAGAATAATTGGCAATACAATCATCTTAATTAAGCGGATAAAGATATCACCTGCTGGTTGGAAAATATTAACAATTGCAAATTGATAATATGAATGTAATACATGACTAGGATCAGCTAATTCATATAGAAAAGCACCTGCCACTATACCTAAGACCAAGGCAATTAATATTTGCCAAGCAAGATTAGTTACAACTTTTTTTATTGAGAAAGACATGTAATTCTATTCCTTGTCGTGGTTTTCGAAAACAAAAAAGGATTAGTCTGTGTGGCTAATCCTTTTTTATAATTAAAAATTATTCTTCGGATTCTTGAGCGGAATCATCACTATCATAAGCCTCTTGGGACAATTCCGATTCATCATCATCTTCCGTTTCAGCAATTCGTTGTAATCCGACCACTTTTTCGTTTTCAGCTGTTCGAATTAAGGTTACCCCTTGAGTGTTTCGACCCACTATGCTTACTTCAGATACACGAGTACGTACTAAGGTACCCGCATCAGTAATCAGCATGATTTGGTCAGTTTCTTCAACTTGTACTGCACCAACTACTGCACCATTTCGTTCGCTCACTTTAATAGAGATAACCCCTTTTGTAGCGCGTGATTTAGTTGGATATAATTCTTGTTCAGTACGTTTTCCATAACCATTTTGAGTTGCAGTTAAGATTGCACCATTTCCTCGAGGAACAATTAGTGATACAACTTTATCATCACCTTCTAATTTAATACCTCGAACACCTGTCGCAGTTCGTCCCATGCAACGAACTTTATTCGCTGGGAATCGAACCACTTTACCATTAGCAGAGAATAACATAATGTCTTCAGTATTAGAGATTTGAGAGACTTCATCATCACTATCAGTCTCTTCAACAACCACATCATCGTTTAGTTCTTCATCATCAACGATATCAGATGTTTCATTACTTGTTAAATCAACGCCAATAAGTTCATCATCATCACGTAAGTTAATAGCAATTATGCCACCGCTTCGAGGACGACTAAATTCAATTAGAGAGGTTTTCTTAACCGTACCTTGTGCTGTTGCCATAAATACACAATGTTCATCATCAAATTCACGAACAGGTAGAATTGCTGTAATGCGTTCATCAGCTTCAAGTGGTAATAAATTAATAATTGGACGACCTCGAGAACCTCGGCTGGCTTCTGGTAATTGATACACTTTCATCCAATATAAACGGCCACGGCTAGAGAAACAAAGTATAGTATCGTGAGTATTAGCAACTAATAACTTCTCAACAAAATCTTCTTCTTTAATTTTTGTTGCCGATTTGCCTTTACCACCTCGACGTTGCGCTTCATAATCAGATAGCGGTTGATATTTCACATAACCTTGGTGAGAAAGTGTAACGACAACATCTTCCTGAGCAATTAAGTCTTCAATATTGATATCTGCGCTGCTTGCAGTAATCTCTGTTCTTCTTGCATCTTGGAATTGATCGCGAACCGCTTCAAGCTCTTCACGAATAACTTCCATTAATCTTTCAGGGCTTGCAAGAATATGGAGTAAACCACTAATTTGAATTAGTAACTCTTTATATTCATCAAGAATTTTTTCGTGTTCAAGCCCGGTTAAGCGATGTAAACGAAGATCTAAAATGGCTTGAGCTTGAGCTTCTGAAAGATAATAATGGCCATCTCGAATACCAAACTCTGGCGCTAAATCTTCTGGGCGAGCTGCATCATTACCAGCTTTTTCAAGCATTGCAGCAACATTACCTAGTTGCCAAGCTTGTGATAATAATTTAGCTTTAGCTTCAGAAGGTGTAGCTGCAGCACGAATTAATTCAATCACTGGGTCAATATTAGCTAATGCAATAGCTAAACCTTCCAATACATGCGCACGTTCACGAGCTTTACGAAGTTCATAAATAGTTCGACGCGTTACCACTTCACGGCGGTGAAGCACAAACGCTTCGATCATTTCTCTTAAATTTAATAGTTTTGGTTGGCCTTTATGTAAAGCCACCATATTAATACCAAAAGAAACTTGTAGTTGAGTTAATGAAAAAAGATTATTTAGAACAACTTCACCAACGGCATCGCGTTTAATTTCAATAACGATACGCATACCATCTTTATCTGACTCATCGCGCAGTGCTGAAATGCCTTCAATTTTTTTATCTTTGACTAACTCTGCAATCTTTTCGATTAATTTTTTCTTATTAACTTGATAAGGAATTTCATTAACAATAATCGTTTCACGACCAGTGTGATCATCAACTTCAACCGTTGCTTTAGAACGAATATAAATGATACCACGACCAGTTCGATAGGCATTTTCAATACCTTTACGTCCATTAATTAATGCTGCGGTAGGAAAATCTGGACCTTTAATATACTCCATTAAACCATCGACAGAGATATTTTCATCCTCAATGAATGCCAAGCAGCCATTAATCACTTCAGCTAAATTATGAGGAGGAATGTTAGTTGCCATACCAACTGCAATACCCGATGAACCATTAATGAGTAGATTAGGAATTCGAGTTGGAAGGACATCAGGGATCATTTCTGATCCATCATAGTTTGGCGAGAAGTCTACGGTTTCTTTGTCAAGATCTGTCAACAATGCACCGGCAAATTTTTGCATACGAATTTCGGTATAACGCATTGCAGCAGCAGAGTCGCCGTCAACAGAACCAAAGTTACCTTGACCATCAACAAGCATATAACGTAATGAGAATGGTTGTGCCATACGAACGATAGTGTCATAAACAGCAGAATCACCATGTGGATGATATTTACCGATTACATCCCCGACAACACGAGCAGATTTTCGGTAAGGTTTATTCCAGTCGTATCCAGCTTCATGCATAGCAAATAAAACTCGTCTATGGACGGGTTTTAGTCCGTCACGTACATCAGGCAAAGCACGCCCGACGATAACAGACATTGCATAATCAAGATAAGAGGATTTTAATTCGTCTTCAATATTGACGGGAGTTATTTCTTTGGCTAGTTCGGTCATAACACCATGTTCTCTTATTAATTTAAATCTTAAAATAGCTTATAATTATAGCACAAAAAACGCTATTAATGCAGAACTAAACTGTTTTTATTTCAACTTATTCTGTATGAATAAACAAAGTATTTTCAATTAATTGGCATAAACAGTTCAAAATCATTGTGTGCATTTCGTAAGCCATCACCTTTTTGTAAGATGGAATTCTAATTTCAATATCATTCTGACCAAGCAGCCCGATAACTTCACCACCATCAAATGCGGTTAATGCAACAATTTTCATATCTTTTATCACAGCTTCTTGGACGGCACGAATAATTGAGCGACTATTACCTTCACAAGTGGATATAATCAAAATATCACCTTGTTGCCCTAAAGCTTGAATTTGTCGCGCATATATCTCTTCATGATTTGATATTGCACTTAACAAAACATTATCCGAAACTAAAGCAATAGCAGGAATACTTGGCCTTTCAATGTCAAGACTTGTAATTAAGCGTGAAGTAAAGCTTTGTACATTGGCAGCTGCTGCCCCATTACCGCACCCCATAATCTTATTACCATTAAGTAATCCACCAACAATAATATTAGCTGCTTTTTCAATTGAAGAGCCTAGTGATTCCGCCATCACTATTTGAGTTTGAATACTTTCAGTAAAATAATTTTTTATTAAATCTTGCACGTTTTTCACCTAACCATTAAAACGCATTAACTATCCATTTTTGATCTTTGCCCGTTATGGCAAAAACATCAAATCTAAACTCTGTTTCTTCAATATTAAAGTTATTTTCTAACATCCAAAGTTGTGCAGCTTGTTTAATTTTAGATTGTTTATTAAACGATATTGTCATTTCAGCTTCACCAAAATGGGCATTTTTTCGATATCTAACTTCAATAAAGACCAAGCAGGTCTTGTCTCGCATAATTAAATCAATTTCACCAATTTGGTATAGGCTATTTTGTTCCAATAATACAAGTCCTTGCTTGGTTAAAAATTGGCAAGCTAATTGTTCATAATACTGACCAATTTTTTTACTATTCGCTTTGCTGTGAGGACTGATCAGATGCTTCATAAATATATTCTTGCCAAGAAAGTGATCGCGTTACTTCGCATTGATTACTTGTTGACAATTTACCGGTCATACCATCTAAAAAATTAGGTTGATAAGAATCCAATTGATTGAAACGATTAGCTAGTCTCCATGCATCAATACCCATAGCATATAATCGAGTTAAAGAATAATCTTTTTGAATATTGCCAGGGATAAGGGAAGACGTTCTATCAGATGACTTAATAATCAATGGAATATCAGCATACTCAGTTTTATTCATATCATAATTAAAATCATTTGAAGCGCTTGCCACATGGCTTTTAGAACTAGAATAAAGCGTAACTGATGATGATCCATTACCAATAGTTTTGCCCGCTCCCAAATCAAGCATTGGTTTTATTAACGTTAATTCGTCATATGATGCATAAACATAAATCGCGTCAAAACCAGCGGAACTTGATGATGTCGTAGCACTGCCATCATCAAAAGAGACTGGGCGGCCAGTTAAACTTATTCCACTATTATGATTCATATTGCCCCTTAAAGTACCGATACTACCAACATACTGGACATAAGCTTGAGAACCATTAGCAATTTGTGACCATTGTTTAGCAAAACTTTTAGCAACTCGTCTACCTAAATCAGTTTGTGGAACAATTAACAGTGGTTTTTGCTTATTTTGAGCATAAATATGGTCAGCTGCATCTTTTGCTTCATCTTCAGGAGATAATGCGAAGAAACACATCTTATTAGAGGAAACAGTGCCATCATCCACTTTATTTAATGCTAAAACAGGAATAGAAGGTGCTAACTGTTTTATTTTAATGACTTCTTCTTTCAATAATGGACCAACAATTAATTCAGCATTTTGTGCTTGAGCTTGTTCAATTAAGCTTTCCATTGGTAATGATGCGGTATCTAAAACAACAACATTTTGTTGCGGCTCTTGTGGATAAAATTTAACTGCATCAACATAACCTTGACGAATTGTATTACCAAATATACGAGAAGAGCCATTTAAAGGTAATAATAAAGCAACTGTTTTCGTATTTACATTATCAACAGAAAGCTTTTGGCCACCTATTAGCGCCGAAACAATCTCTTGAGCTGGATGATTTGGATATCTTGATGACCAATCTTCAATAGCTTGTTTTAATTGTGCACTTTGACTACTATTTGTTGCATCAACAACATCAGTACTATCACCTGACTGAGCTAATGCTTTTTTATTATTACTTTTATATGTATAACTTAAATCAATCCAACCCCTTAATATTACTTCATTATCAGCAGCAGAAATTTGACTTATCTGACTTGCAGATAGTTTGCTAAAGAATTTCCAAGTATTATTTAATATCTGCTTTTGATGTTTTTCTGGGGCAAATTTTTGTAAAGATAAATAATCATGAGCTTGTTCATTTATATTTCTAGCTTTGCGATCTAAAGCTAATTTTATTGAATAATAACGATATGATTGTGAATCATTTAATTTATCAGCAGATAGTTGATTAAGATTAAATGGCTGTCCTTTTCTGGAGGCTATTTCGCCTTGAGATAACAATTGGTCTTTTTGTTGTTCAGCATTAAGATTAGTAGGGAGCTCAGATAATAATTTGTTTGCTTGAGACAATTTATTCTCATTTATTAAAGCCCGCACAGCTAACAATTGCCAATCGATTTTGGCATTTCCTGAACTTGATTCAGCTTGCGACAAATAATAATTGGAATCTTTAGTCTCATCATATTTACCACTTTTCGATAAGCTGAGATTACAGCCAATTAAAAGCGAAAATAATGCTAACATAACAATAGCATAAAAGGATTGTTTTAATTTCATACCCATTCTCTTATAAATTTTCATCCCCAAATTCGTTGCACATGAACAGTCACTTCTTCACGATCGTGATAAAGCTGCTTAGCCTGAATTTGTACATTGATTTGATTATTATTTAGTTCTTTTATTAGTAATTGTAAATTTTGTTTTACTTCTTCATAACGTTTTTTCATTGGCAACTTGAGATTAAAAATTGTCTCTCGGCACCAACCATTAATAAGCCACTTGGCAATTAATTCTGTTACTTTGGCTGGTTTTTCAACCATATCACACACTAGCCAATAAATATTATGCTTTTTAGGTATAAATTTGAAGCCATCTTCACGATAATGTTTAACTTGCCCTGACTCCATAAGTTTTTCATTCATCGGACCATTATCTATAGCATATACCATCATGCTTCTTTTGACTAATTGATAAGTCCACCCTCCAGGACACGCACCTAAATCAACTGCATTTAAACCACCTTTTAGTCGTTCATCCCACTCTTCATAAGGAATAAAAATATGAAAAGCTTCTTCTAGTTTTAACGTTGAACGGCTTGGCGCATCGGCTGGAAATTTTAATCTTGGTATTCCCATATAAAAAGGCGAACTATTTTGACTTAAAGAATATCCTACATAGCAACTATTATTGTTAATAAATAATAGATGAATTACTGGTCGCGATGGATTTTGAACTTTTAAAAGGATGCGCTTAGTTCGTAAAGCTTGTCGAAGAGGGACCGTAAATTTTCGACAAAACCCTGCTAACTGTTTACCTTCATTCGTATCAGCAACTTCGACCCGCAAATCACCAGCTTTATCAACAATGCCAGATAACGCCTCGATTATAGGTGTGATACGATCTTCAGTTGGTAAATCAACTAATAAATCACCTGCAACAAACATTTGTCTGGCAAAAATCAGTGTTCGAAATGAAATTTCTTTAATCAACAATTGAGCATCACCATCTTGGTAACATTCAAATATTATATAACCACTATTTTCTTTAACTTTCGCAAATCCAAATATCTCTTTTTGTATTGCCCTATCAGTTATTTCTGCCGCACATTCTTTTTCGAATCCAGGCCGGCAATACAAAATTATTTTATTTAGTTTTTGCATATCGTATCTTATCGTTTTTCACAATCGAATTTGTTAAATTAATCTGATTGAACTTTATCAGTATATAAAGGCGCATCACCTTTAGGACGAGTTTTAAATCGTCGATGCAACCACATATATTGTTCTGGTGCTTTAAGGATTTCTTGTTCAATTGCTTTATTCATAAACGTGGCTGCTTGAACATCATCATCGATAGGATATCCCTTAAGTTCAGGAGTCACATAAACGGTATAATGACCTTTTGTTTCACGTTTAGGGGTGAAAGGTATAATTGCTGGTTGACCTAATTTAACTAAAATTCTCGTCCCTATTGTGGTTGCGGCTTTTTCGACAGCAAAAAGTGGAGCAAATACACTATTTTTAGGGCCATAATCATGATCAGGGGCATACCATAACAATTCACCATTTTTTAGTGCTCTAATCATGCCTTTAGTATTATAGCGATCCAACATATATTTGTTTGATTTTAACCGTCCTTTTAATTGAATATAATCCATAACGGGATTATCGTTTGGTCGATAGACACCAACACCAGGATGGCTCATTCCTAAAATACGTGCACCTAGCTCTAATGTTAAAAAATGAATCCCAATTAATAGAACACCTTGTCCTGATTGTTGTATGCGAGTGATATGCGAATCACCTACAATTGAAGAGTGTTTAGCAAGTCTTTTATCTGACCAAAACCAAGCCATACCCGTTTCAAATATAGCAAGTCCAGTTGAAATAAAATTATCTCTTAATATTTTATCGCGTTCTTGATCAGTTTTTTCAGGAAAACATAGTTTCAAGTTCTGTTTTGCGGTTTCTTTACGCTTACCGATTAACTTCATTGAAAGCAATCCTAAGCCTTTTCCTATTTGATAAATTATTGGATATGGCAACAATACGATTAGATATAAAACACTAATACCAAACCACGTTAACCAGTAACGAGGATGTAATAACCGTTTTGTAAAAGTAGGATGAATTTCTTGACTCATATTAAGATTAAATAACAATTTAAACAAAGTGAATCATTATATACCAATCTTGAATCAAGCGGCAGAAAAATAAAATAATTAAGCATGATGGAACATCATTTTATTAATAGATTTTTTTGTAAAGATAATGTTTTTAAAAAGATGTTAGGGATTAAATTGATTAATCCCTGCTCTATAATTTTTAGTAATTTTTGTATTGAAACATGCTCAAAAAGGCCGCTCCTCAACTTTTTTTGATTCTAAATAGCTACAGGCGCCTTAATTGCAGGGTAGGGGTCATACCCAACAATTTCGAAATCTTCAAACTCATAATTAAAAATTGTAGGTGGCTTACGTTTAATAACAAGTTTAGGCAATGGTTTCGGCTCACGACTTAATTGTAAATGGGTCTGTTCCATATGGTTAGAATAGAGATGTGTGTCACCACCAGTCCAAACAAAATCACCAACTTCTAAATCACACTGCTGAGCAATCATATGAACCAATAATGAATAACTGGCAATGTTAAAGGGTAATCCTAAAAATACATCACATGAACGTTGGTAAAGTTGACACGAGAGTTTACCTTGAGCAACATAAAACTGAAAAAAAGCATGACATGGCGCTAATGCCATCTGATCCAGTTCGCCAACATTCCATGCAGAAACGATCATTCGTCTTGAATCAGGATCATGTTTAATTTGTTCAATTAATTGAGAGATTTGATCTATCTGACGGCCATCAGCGGCTCCCCAAGCACGCCATTGTTTACCATAAACTGGGCCAAGATCACCATTTTCATCTGCCCATTCATCCCATATCGTTACTTTGTTATCTTTTAAATAATTAATATTGGTATCCCCTTTAAGAAACCAAAGCAATTCATAGATAATTGAACGTAAATGACATTTTTTTGTTGTTACCAACGGAAAGCCATCTTGCAAATTAAATCGCATTTGATGACCAAAGATCGATAATGTACCTGTCCCTGTTCGATCTGATTTAGGTGTTCCCTCATCTAAAATTTTTTGCATTAATGCTAAATATTGTTTCATTTTGAGATAACCTTATTGTTAAATCTATATGCATATAAAAGGATCAATATCCCACCAATAATCATTGGTAGACAGAGAATTTGTCCCATACTAATAAAATTCAAAAATAATCCTAACTGTTCATCTGGTTGTCTGAAGAACTCTATGATGAATCTGAATATTCCATAGCAAACCAAAAATAGCCCTGACACAGCACCTGTTGGACGTGGTTTACGGATAAAAAGGTTCAAGATAATAAATAAGACTATACCTTCAAATACCATTTCATAAATTTGTGATGGGTGTCTTGGTAAAACACCATTTAATTGGCTATATAAAGAAAACCATTCGGGATGTGATTGTACAAACATAAAATCGGCATGAGTCGAAGTCGGAAATAACATACCAATTGATGAGTTAGTTACACGCCCCCAAAGTTCACCGTTAATAAAATTACCAAAACGACCAAACATCAAACCGATCGGAACTAACGGTGCAACAAAATCAGCTACTTGCATAAATGTTTTTTGGGTCTTTTTAGCAAATATAGCAATTACGCAAATTGCACCAATCAATCCACCATGGAAAGACATGCCGCCTTCCCAAACTCGAAATAAGATTGCAGGCTCATCAATAAAAGCATCAAAGTTATAAAATAATATATAGCCTAATCGTCCACCAATGAAGAGACCTAAAAATCCCCAGAATAGTAAATTTTCAACTTGTTGCGATGTCCAATTACTATTTGGTTTGTTAGCTCGACGCTTAGCTAAATATAAGGCGCCAAGTATGCCAAATAAATACATTGCACCGTACCAGTGTAAGGAAATAGGTCCGATTGAAAAAGCAATGGGATCAAAATTGGGGAATTGTAAAAATTGGTTCATTTTTTAACACGCTGTTTATTTTTTCGTTTATGAGTAAAGAAGTTAAATCGTTTTTTCTTAGAAAGATTTGTTATAGGATCTTCTATGTCAGATTGTATAGTAAAAACTGGTAAAGAAAACTCTTTCATCGCCTTACGATATACATCACGCTTAAAAGCAATAACCTGCCTTATAGGATACCAATAACTTACCCACTTCCAATCATCAAATTCTGGAGTTGGTGAAATATTTAAGTTTATTACCGATGTATCAGATATTAATTCTAATAAAAACCACTTCTGCTTTTGGCCGATACACACTGGCTGATTATCCCAACGAATCATTCGTTTAGGTAGTTTATACCTTAGCCAACCATTGGTAACCGACAAAACTCTTACATCTTTGGGTTGTAATCCTACTTCTTCATTAAGTTCACGAAACATTGCTTGTTCAGGCGTTTCGTTTTGTTTTATTCCGCCCTGAGGAAACTGCCAAGAATTTTGCCCGTATCGACGAGCCCAAAGTACTTGACCATACCTGTTACAAATAACGATTCCTACATTTGGACGGTAGCCATCATTATCGATCACTGACTACCTCAAAAATTTATTTTTTTATATAACTGAATTGTTTCATACATACACTAATAAATAAATAGGAAATTGATATTAATCGACTAAATCTAATATTATATACGAGATTTTTGAGATAATTTAATAATAGTAATTATATTAATTAGCGCAAATGTTATCTCTATCGCTAGGCTTCCTAAAGATCCTATCCATAAACTATAAATGATCCATAAAGCACTACTCAATAATATAAGTAATCGCATCTTTTGTTGTTCAAATCGAAATAGCGCAATGGTGACTAATGTCGTTCCAATAACCGAGAAATAATTAATGAATTGCTTCCAATCCGGCGTTGTAAAAAAATAAAATATCCACATCAATGCAATAAAGAAAAACATTGCTAAAAAATTCTTAGTATAAGTCGAAGTAACATTTCTAAAAATATTTACAATATTGAGTATAGCAGCAGGATAGGATTCAGGACCTAATAAATAAAAATGCAGCGTCATAATGACGTTAACAATCGTTAATTGCCATCGAAATGCATTATCATTACGTTGCAAAAAGGCACTAACACCGACAAGATAACCTAATATACCAATTAGTTGAGGAACTGTTGTGTATTTTTCAATAAAATCTGAACCAAAAAATTGATATAAAAAGTTTAAATTATCCACTGTTTACTCCTTAGACAAATGGATCTGAATAATAAATGATTCATGAATATACTTTTACTAATTGTAGAATGCAAAAAAGCCCAGCATTGCTGCTGGGCTTTCGCTCTAATTTAAAAGTCTGGCGGCACCCTACTCTCACATGGGTAATACCCACACTACCATCGGCACTACGGCGTTTCACTTCTGAGTTCGGCATGGGGTCAGGTGGGACCACCGCGCTATTACCGCCAGACATATTCTGTCTTCTCTTTTTCAACTGATGATGATTATCACATATCTTCACCAATCGCTCAATCCGGAACAAACTGTTTTATTAATCTTTAACCATCTTTCGATGATTTCTTAATCTCAACTTCGCGTATCCCAAAACAACTCCGAGTTGTAAGGTTAAGACTCTCGGTTCATTAGTATCAGTTAGCTCAATGTATCACTACACTTACACACCTGACCTATCTACGTCTTAGTCTCAAACGGACCTTACTGAATCTCTTCAGGGAAAACTCATCTCGAGGCTAGTTTCGTGCTTAGATGCTTTCAGCACTTATCTATTCCGCACGTAGCTACCGGGCAATGCAATTGGCATCACAACCCGAACACCAGCGGTGCGTTCACTTCGGTCCTCTCGTACTAGAAGCAAACCCTCTCAATTTTCCTACGCCCATGGCAGATAGGGACCGAACTGTCTCACGACGTTCTAAACCCAGCTCGCGTACCACTTTAAACGGCGAACAGCCGTACCCTTGGGACCTACTTCAGCCCCAGGATGTGATGAGCCGACATCGAGGTGCCAAACACCGCCGTCGATATGAACTCTTGGGCGGTATCAGCCTGTTATCCCCGGAGTACCTTTTATCCGTTGAGCGATG